>CBDVBZ010000131.1:0-9275 GCA_965372355.1 uncultured bacterium
GCCGTCGCCGTCCAGGCTGGGGAATGGGAGGGAACCGTCGTTCAGATCGATGGTGTCGAGCATGTCAAGAATCCCGCACACCCGATGCAGCCAGAGGTTGTTGTCGAAGCAGCACGGCTGTGGAGCATCGGCGGCGAATCTGACGACGAACTTCTGGGAGTCATCGCGGCGATCGTTGTCGATGAGAGCGGCAACACGTACATGCTGGATCAGCAGCTCTCCGAAGTGAGGGTTCATGGGCCGGACGGTGGTTTCATAAGGACGATCGGCAGAGAAGGTGCGGGGCCCGGTGAATTCCGTCAAGCGATGGATTTGTTTCTACTACCCGAGGACCGCCTGGGGGTCGTTCAAGTCATGCCCGCCCGGATCGTTCTTTTCAGGCTTGACGGTGAGGTACTGCCCGACCTGAGCGTGGCCTCGGACGGGATGAGTTCCATGATCACCCGAGTGCGGGCCGCAGCAGATGCGCTCGTCGCCCAAAGACAAGTCATGTCCTTCGCAGACAATCAGGTTGGCATGCGTTACGAGGTTGTGCGCCTTAACAACGAGGGCGAAACACTGTCGACGCTCTGGGAGAACACCGTGGAGATCTCGATGACTAGGATGGTCATCGATCCTGCGGAGATGTCCCCCGCCCTCTGGGACGCCGCCAATGACGGCCGTGTGTTTGTGAGCGCACAGTACGACGCTTACACCGTAGAGGTGTATGGCGCCGACGGAGATCTCAGTCGCGTTATCGAACGAGATTACGAGGCTCTCGAGCGCACCGACGAGGAGATTGCCGAGCTCGAGCAACAGACCTCTCCGATAACGAGTTCGGGAATGGAAATCGAGGTGAAGATCCGACGGAGGGAAAGGGATATCCTGCAGCTGCGGACTCGGTACAACGGGGAGCTTTGGGTCAGCTCAGGCCGGAGCGTGGTGGATTCAGCCGACGGCGTGCTGGGTGCCTGGGAGGTTTTTAACACCGAGGGGCGGTATGTTCGAAATGTCCGCATTGCCGTCGACTATCGCGAGAAACGAGACACATGGTTTCTGGTAGGGGACCGGTTGTATATCATAAAGGAGGGGGTCGGAGCGCTCCGTAGCCTGGTCCCGGCGGGTTTTCTCGGTGCTGCGCCCGTGGCCGATGAGGAGGCCGGCGACCTCGATCCACCCGAGGTCATCTGCTATTCGCTGACGTTCCCCGCGGAGTGATGGCGCCGGCTCGAGGCCTGTTCCCATTCCCTCTTCTTGCGTCCGCGGTGCGGGATTGGTATCATTATAGACGGACGGCGCCGAGCGCCGGACGGCTGTCTCCCCGACCCCAATACTGCCCCCTGCTCCCGGGATTTCCGGACGAGGATCTTTTGCAAGTAAACCGTTTATATATAGTTGCCGCCGTGATTCTGCTGGTGGGGCTGGGTCTGATCGCCGGTTGTGAGGATGGGCAGCAGGGTCCCATGGGTCCTCAGGGCGTGGCCGGTACGCCGCGGCCGATCAAGCTGCTCCTCGCCGGGTCGGATGGCAATAACTCCATGAGGAACATGATCTTCATCGCCTTTCGCGATCGGATGTTTCCGCTGGGCAGTGAGATCGATTACGTCAATCTGACCGACTCGGTGCCCTCGTTGGCGACGCTCAAGAAGTTCGACGTGATCTATGTCTGGAGTGTGAATGGATTCTACAACTCGCAGCTTACCGGGGACCGATTGGCGGACTATGTTGACCAGGGCGGCAGGCTGGTTATTGCGCAGTTTGCGTATTCGAAGGATTTAATCGGTCGAAACCTCACGGGCCGCGTGATGTCACCGGGGTATTGCCCGCTGTTGGAAGGCCCGGTTGGCGGCAACAACAACAATATGAACAAAAAGATCGCCATCGGTTCGCTCGATTTTCCGCTCCACCCGATCTTTAACTATGTGCACGACGACACGCTCAACTATTTCGCTCAGAGTGATCTCTCGGATCCCGGTCTCGATGCCACGGCTACGCTATTGGCCAAGGACACGACGGGCGACAACACGATCGCGATCAACACGAAGGGCAATATCATCGGTCTGGGTCTAATGGGGGCCTGGTGGTTTCAGGACTTCAGTATCATCGGACCGCCCCCGTATCCCGACGGCAATGGGCTGATCGCGAATTGTATCCTCTGGATCTCCGGCGCGTATTGACGCGTACTGGGCGCGTGCCGGGCCTGCACCGGCGGCGTGCTGGGCGCGTACCAGACCTGTACCGGCGGCGTGCTGGGCGCGTACCGGGCCTGTACCGGCGGCGGGCGACCCCGTTACCGGGGCCGCCGGCACCTTCCACCACCAACCCGTTTCTCGATCCCCGCCAAGCCGCTACGCGCGGCCCCACCGCTTCTTGAGGAATGGCACAAGAAAGAACGGAAACCACACGGCAAAGGCGAGGACCATCTCGAATCCCCACGCGATCCACCTGGCGTGCTCCCAGTCACGTATCAACTGGTAGAGCAACCCACCGGCCACAACGAACGCCATGGGAATCACAATGACAACCTTGAGCGATTCATTCATCGTGCTAAAGCTCCTGAAGGGCGCACTCGAGCACGCTGACGCCCGTGCGAATCCCCGTGCAAATCAGGGTGCATTTCAAGTACACGACCGGGGCGAAACGACATCCCAACGCGCACGCCGTGGCGTTCGACATGAAGCTTCCGGTGAGACACTTCCCAAAGCGCCGCCAGCTCCAGGACAGCGCCGGGTCCTCGCGCGTGCCCGCCCGTGCATCCAGGGGCTCGATAGGTCTTAGCCAGACACCGCCGCCGGCCGCCGCGAACGTATCGGGCTCTTCGGGTTCTTCCAACCTCAGCTCGATCGGCAGGATCTCGAAGCGTTTGCCTCCGACGTAGAACACGTAGACCGCATCGTCGGTGGACCCGCGGCTCAGGCTCAACACCGTGATTTCTCTGTGCTGCCCGTCCTCGGTGTCGCCCTCGGTCACAAACGAGTTCTCGGGGCTCAGTGCGTAGCCCATCGCGCCGAAGCGATTCAGTTCGGCCCGGACCCGGGCATCACCGGTCACCCTGTCGATGACCTCCTTCGTGTAGGGGTTGTCGGAATCATAGAATCGGGTCACCATGCCATCCGCTTCGTGTGTGATATCCGGCGTTCGATCCGTCTCGGTCACCATCACGCGCTCCTGCCCCAGACAACCGACACAAAGAAGCGCGATCATGGGGAGCACCCAAAGTCGCATCCTCATCACATCCTCCTCCCATTCTGGTGGTTGACCGCCTGACTGCGGAGCCCTTAACGCATCAAGCGTGCCGACGCGCGGATGGGCAGCTAATGCCTTAGTGTATAGCTGGTTACATCATCTGAGCGGGCAGCTGGCGGGGCGTGCCGGACGGTCTCAGACACGGGTGCCGGCCGCCCGGCACGCGGAGGGCGGCGTCCGTCTCGGGTCAGTGGCTCTTTATGGATCCGCCGGCATGTCAATATTCCGACACCCAACGGGTTGGCGGTTGAAAACGTCTTGGGGTAGAATCAGGCTGATAACCAATCCTTAGCGTGCGAGGCTGTTATGAGTCCGTCCCGTGAAGAGCAAGCGTCGAAGGCCCAGCCGTATCTCCCCCACTACGAGGTGTTCGAAGCGTTGGGCGAGGGCGCCGTGGCAACCGTCTACAAGGTGCGCCACGTCCGCGACGGATCGGTCCGCGCGCTCAAGTCTTTGAAGCCCGCACAGGCCGGCACACCCCAGGCGGTCAAACGTTTCGAGGACGAGTTCCGGATCCTGAAACGGCTCCACCACCCCAGCTTGCCCGAGGTTTTCGACTACGGCATCACCAACGACGGCATACGCTACATCGTCATGGAACTCGTCGACGGCGAGCCGCTCGACCGATACTTTGCAGAGCACAAGGACGAGCTGTGGCTTCTGATTCGCGAGCTCACCGAGGCTCTGGCGTTTGTCCACGAACACGACCTCCTCCATCTCGATTTCAAACCGGACAACGCGCTCGTCAAACGAACGCGTGCGTTTGGCGAGCGCGACATCCCGGTGGTGACACTCATCGACTTCGGGCTGAGCTACCAGCGCGATGTCGGTGGGGCGACCGAGGCCGTGGGCACCGCGCATTATATGTCGCCCGAGGTGATCCGGCGCGAAGAGGGTCTCACGCGCGCGGCGGACTATTACTCGCTGGGGTGTGTTTTGTATGAGCTCGTCGAGGGCGCGCCGCCGTTCGGCGGGAGCGTCCACGACATCCTCCAGGCGCATCTCACCCAGGCCGTGTCTTTTGGGCAGACGCGGGTCGAATACGCCGATCTCTACCCGTGGATCGAACGCCTCATGAGCAAGGAGCCGGTGGAGCGGCTGGAGGCGTTTCAGGAATTTCGGCGGACGGTGGCCACGCGGCAGGAGACGGAGATCCCCGCACTCGAGCGGGCGTATGCGCTGGGTTATATCGAGTCGCTGGGCTTGATTGGCAAGCACGGTATCTGGGAGAAGTTGCAGGAATGGTCGTCAGGGGTTCAGGGGGGTGTCCTTAGGTGTACGGCTGAGGAGGAGGTCGTGCCCAAAGCGCCGTCTCCTGTTGAAGAGGCGGACATCACGCTCGACGCATCGGTCCCCGATCTCAAAGAGGCGATTCGCCAGGACCTCTTATCGCAGGCGGCGGAGTTCGTTGACATCACTCCGGATGCCGCGCCGAGAGAGCGCAAACGCTATGTCGCTCTATCCGGCCCGCGCGAGAGCGGCAAGAGTTACATGATCGAAACACTGCGCGCCGAGCTTTTGCCATCGGGTGTTGCGTTCGTTCGCTTGAGCGATCAGGCGGTGTTCGACGATCTCCTGCGCGGTGGTATCAAAAAGCCCCAGTCCGGGCCGGTGGACCCCAGTGCCGCCGCGATCGATCGGTTCGTCACCGGTTGGGAGCGTTTGGTGGAGATGGCGAGGCCCTCCGGAGTTGTCGTTGCCGTTGACGATCACGAGGGCGTGCTCGCCGAGACGCGCGAGTTTGTCGAGTACGTGATCAAGCGAATCGAACTTCTGACATCCGAGGGCAAGGAGCCCGGCATCTTCTTTGTTGTCGCCGATGAGAGCCCGGGGTTGAAGACGTATCTGTCCGAGCTCACCGGGCGCGAGACCCCTGTTGTACCCCTCGATATTCCGCCACCGCGAACGAAAGATATCGATGAGATTCTTTCTATGTTCCATGGCCACATGCAGGGTGCGGAGCAGCGGCGTTCGTTGGGCGCGTATCTCCGCGCCAACCTCGAGACCGACGGCGCCGTCATGATGTCGCTCCGGGAAGCCGTGGCCGATGACAGTCTGAAGTATGAGTTCGGTCGGTGGCAGTTTCACGAGCCGAGTGAGCCGGCAAAGCGGCGGCGGTCCACGAGTGCCGACTACTATCGCAAGGTGTTTCCGGAATTGATGGATGACGCGCAGACGCTCGTGCGGTGGCTCTGTTGTCACAAGGGGCGTTTGACACAGCGACAGCTGGAGGATTTGTCGTTGCTCGATGACGCGGCGGTCGAGGTCGCGCTGGGGAACATCCGGCCGTATCGCGTTGTCGATGTGACGACGGGGGGCGACGATGTGGTGCTTGCATTCGTGAGTGAGGATGTCCGGCAGGCGTTCTACGGGATGCTTGACGAACCCGAGCGGCATTCGATGCATGAGGCGTATGTGCACTACCTCGAAGGGTATAGGGATCGGCGACTCGGCGGGATGGAGTCACTCACCTACCACTATGAGCGCGCCGGCCGGGTCCGGGATGCGCTGCTCACGCGGGTCAGAGCGATCCGAAAGGCGAAACGGAAGAAGGACCTGAATGCCATTCGCCGCCTGTGTAATGAAGGGATTGCGTTTGTGAGGGGAAGGGAGGATGTGGAGTCTCTGTGGCATGTGGAGCGGTTCTTCATAAAGAGTCTGATTGATGTGGAATGGTCCACAAACAACTACGGGAGCCTTGTCACACAGGTCGACGAACACTTCAGGGAAAAGAGCCGAACTGTTCCACTGAGTTTCGTTTACAAATATGGATTCTCCCTGACGAGTTCGGGTGATTTCGAGGATTGTGAATTGCTCGTAACCGACGCGAAGAAACGAGTGGCGGAGACCAATGCAGAAACATACAACGGCGTGCTGCTGGTCGAGGCGTGCATGTTGCATATGGCAAACAAGCCCCAGGAAGCGCTACGGGTGTTGGGACTCATCCACCCGGAATCGCTGCGGCTCACGGCTCGAGCTAGATACTATATCTATTGCATGCTCGTTAGCGAGGCTCTTGGAGACTTCGATGAGCGTGGACGGTACATGAAGCTGGCGAGAAAGGAGTCTCTGAGGACAAACAACAGTGAGTATCTTCTGAGGATCAACTACAATACAGCGATGTTTCTGCTGAACCAAGCGAAGCATACCGAGATGAAACGGCTAATTGGTGAGTCAATAAGGCTCGCGAGTGATCAACGTCTCTACAGAAGTCTCTGCACAATGTATTTTCTCGCGTCGGCAGTGTATCACGAAGGTGACAATCTATCTCAGGCGTTGACGTACCTTGACAGGGCTATTAGTCTGGCTGCCGATATTGGGATGGCTGATCATGTCAGCGGCTATCTTGCGCGCTATGGTCTCATCTACCGCGGTCTTGGTCGCTACGGTACTGCGATTCGCTACCTGGAGCAGGTCAGAACTCAACGATCGCCGAAGGACAAGCAGTACTTCTTCGCCTCAGCAATACTGTTGGACATTCATACGGTGATCAACAGCCGATTCGCCGTCGATTATGCTTCCGAACTGGCTGAGCTCTCCCGAGAACGAGCAGAAGACCAATCAGCCGGGCACTACCACTTGTTTTTGGGAGACCGCAAGCGCAAGGCGGGAGAACACACCGCGGCACTGGACGAATACTCAAACGCGATTGAGATCTACCGTGCTTTCAAGGCAGAGGACGATCTCGTCAGAACGCAGATCGCGGAAGGTCACAGTCTCCTGGCTCTCGGTCAGAACAAGCAAGTAGCAGAGATCATGGCTGGGGTTAGCGGGCCCATCGCTGGGCTCGAGTCCAGGGTAATCAACGTCGAATACGCTATCCTGCGGCTTAGATACGAGCTACAAACCAAGGCAAGTTCCACCGCCCTCAAGGATGCCATCTCAAGATCTGAAGAACAGGGCGCGCGCGTTGCGGATATGAAGACTCGGCTGGCCCTGGATGCGACTCTATTCCATGCGTACAACAGCTTGGGTGAGAAAGCGGGAGCGACCCGACACTTCCGGCGGTTCTATTCCGGTGTGAAAACAGTTTGCAGTAATCTGCCCAACTCCGAGTACATCGAAGACTTCGTTTCAGATCAGCAGTTCGTTGATTTGGTAGATCGCTTTCGGGCGCTTGAAGCAAGAACCCAAGCGAGCGATTAACCGCTTGCTTGGGTTCTTGTGGAAGCCCTCGTCTTGCCGGTGCTATCCTGCGATACCACCGTACTGAGCGAGACTAGGACCCTCGGGGGCAGAATCGATGTCGGCAGCAGGAGCTACCACCGAATTACCGGAGCAGCCGAAGGAGAAAAAGAGGAACGCTACACAAACTAGCAAGGCAAAGGATTTAGTGAAGTGACGTACGCGGGACATCGATTCTACCCCCTCAGGTTGTCTTCCCAAACGTCAGGCAATACCCCTTAAGGCAAGCTGGGTGCCACGGTGCCAGCTGCAACGACGCTGACCCGCTTGCGTCTTTGCTAGAGCCTGTAAAGAAATGTTGTCAGGTGGTTCGTAACCTTCTTGAGTTAGAAGCGTTACGAGGCGGTCTGGTTCGGCGTGAGCGGACGGGATTTCACCAGAAACCCTTGGCGACCTGTGGGGAGTTGCCAACCCCCGTTCCGTGATTTGGGGATAGCCCCACAACGATCGGCTGCGGCAAAGATCTCGTGACGAGAAAACTCTGTGTGCGACTTTGTTTTAGATGGTTTGTGGCCGGTATGAGCCAGATTGTTGGATTATTGTGGGCTTGGTACCGCGTCGCTACGCAAGAGGTCTCAGCGCGTCGAGGACGACACGACAGTGGCGTAGGATTCCCAAAAGGTGATGCCCAATGGTTCCGAGTTGTAGTCTATGACTTCCTGACCTCTCGTGGATGAGCGGCTGTGATTTGCCGGACGCTTCGGCGTGGGTTCCAGACACAACGGTGCCCCAGCAGCTCGCTTGAAGGGTCCGGGCTTCGATGCTGACAGCCGGGGAGTAATCGCTCGGGGTGAGACCTCGAGACGCTTCTCGATGACGTGCATTCGCGGGAGCTAACAGAGCGGCGGGAAATGCCAACTAGTGAGCCAAATGCACAACACCAATCACCCCGGCGCAAAACTGCTCGGGCATCCGTAGTAGATGAATTCTGTCAGTTTGGAACGGGCTCAAGTAAAATTCAGATCCTTACCTCTTTCTTCCAGCGCCCCTGTCGACGTTGACCGCCCTTACATTCGGTGGCATGGATGCTGACTCACCCTCGCGTCCAGCTGCTGTGTACGAAGGCGGCCCAATTGGCCCGCCACACGGCGCTGTCCACGAGCGTGTTGAAGGGCAATCCTTATGCCAGGGGAGAGGGCACGCTAACTTGTGAAAATACAAGCGACTCCTCCTTCCGCGCTGCGGCTTCGAGGGGAACGAGGTGGAACCCGTGGATTCTCGTATCAAACAACAGCGACATTCACAAAGGACTTAGCGCAATTGTGTAAACAGAGAGGGTGTCAAGATCTTGACACTTATGCGCGGCGCACCGACGGACAATCCTCGAAATGATTCAGTAATCGGCGGGCTGTGGCCACAAACACCTGCATGGGACGGCGAAGAACCGTGTGCAATTGGGCAAATCCGAGCCTGTTGCCTCGACTCAAATCGGTGACTGGCGAACATGATTAAGCTTATTATTGACAGCGGATTTGCTCTATGCTAGTATCTGACACTCAGGGGAATGTAGCACAAGAGCTTCTTGCGCTCGAAGATAGTCGTCTCGTCCCGGCTGACAAGGACGCTCGGCATGGATAATCTACATTTCTTGGGGGGACGTATCAGCGCATTCGCCCAATACAACGCTAAACGCACATCCCCGCTGTTCGAAGCTCCCGGTACACGCGTCTCGTTACGGGTCACCCCCGCGTTTTTCCGATTTGTCAAAAGAGGTGTTCGGCCATGTTCTCGATCTTGAATCGAATACGGGCTTGTGTGCTTTTGCGTGCGCTGGTCGTTTTGTTGGTAGCCGTGTTCGTCTGCGTTTCTATCGTCCCGAGCGTGATGGCTCGTGCTCCCAAGCCACACGAGGATGCCGGTGATGG
>CBDVBZ010000132.1:0-9255 GCA_965372355.1 uncultured bacterium
CGGATGCAAAGAAGATGTTCGAAGCGGCCCCGTCGAAGTACAGCGTGGCCTACGATGGCTACTGCGCGACGGCAATGGCCATGGGCAAGAAGCTGGAAAGCGACCCCACTGTTTTCGCCGTTGAGGAGGGTGTGACGTATCTGTTTTCGACTGCGGAAGCGAAAAAGATGTTTGACGGCAAGCCCGAAGGTACCATCAAGAAGGCCGACTCGCAGTGGGCGGCGCTGAATCCTGCGCTAGGTGGCTACTGCCCGGTCGCGTACGTCGCGATGAACAAGGCCATCAAGGGTGACCCGAAAATCTCCCTGGACTACGCAGGGGAGCACTACGTGTTTGCCAATGCGGATGCAAAGAAGATGTTCGAAGCGGCCCCGTCGAAGTACAGCGTGGCCTACGACGGCTACTGCGCGACGGCAATGGCCATGGGCAAGAAGCTGGAGAGCGACCCCGCCATTTTCACCGTTGAGGGTGGCGTGACGTATCTGTTTTCGACTGCGGAAGCGAAAAAGATGTTTGACGGCAATCCCGAGGGTACCGTCAAGAAGGCCGACGCGCAGTGGGCGAAGCTCGACTAAACCAGCAGGTCGAATCGGAGGCGCCACGACTATACTGGGCGCCTCCGCTGCGGTCTTCTAACACACACCACAAAACGATCAAACCAACTGATTCTGAGACGATTCCGATATCGTGATTCGAGATCTACTCCACAACACCCCTTGCCCCGCGACAAAACCGGAGTCCAGCCGGTTCCATATGGTCCCAGCCCATCGACAAGAGTGTCTACTTGAGAAGCAGCAACTTCGTCGTCATCAAACTCCCGTGCGCCTCGAGGCGCGCGAAGTAGACGCCCGTGGCCACCAGCCGAGCCTGGTCGTCACGCCCTCTCCACACCGCCTCACCGGGTCCCGCCGGCATCGTGTGATCGAGAAGCGTTCGCACCAACGCTCCGCGCGCATCGTAGATACGGAGACGCACGTGTCCCGCTTGCTCGAGCGAAAACGGAATCACCGTCGATGGATTGAACGGATTCGGGTAGTTGGGTCCGAGGGTGGCGACCACCGGCGGCGTGTCACCCACGCCGGTCACGATCTGCGTGTTGAACGCGATATCGAACGGCGGGAGCCCCGTGCTGATCGGTGAAGTGGTCAGCTGCGTATGGGTCGAGACATCAAAGATCCGTATACCGGGGGCGGTCGCCGTACGGTCGGCCACAAAGAGCTCGCCGCCAATCGGTGATTCCTCGATGTCATTTAACACATAACCGCCGGGGTTGAACACAATGCCAAGGTTCGCGCCGGTTTGCGGGTTGAACTCCTTGAGGATCGTGTTGAAGCTCGCATCGCTCACGATGCAGTACCCCTGATCGACCGCGGTGATCTCGACATCAAGGATGTCGCCGCCCATCGTCGTCTCGGTGAGAAAAAACCCGGTGGATTGCAGTGTCGCCGGGTCGATGAATTCCACGCCCTCATCCTGCAAACCAAGGAACCCTGCACAGCTCACATAGAGAAGACCGTTGTACGGATACTCGATATCGGAAAAGGGATTGGTGCCGGTGAGCAGAATCGACTGGATGCCCGGTGTAACCAAATCCACATCGACCAGAGCATCGGTCGTGATATCGATCACGGCCACATAGCTCGTGCCCACCGGCGAGTAGGAGTCGTTGCGATCGAGCCGCTGGATGGTGACAAACACTCGGTCACCGACCCGTACCATCGTGTCCATCTCGGGGAGTCCGTCGGCATCGGCCCACGGAGACAGATCGATCGAGCCGGTCATGGCGCCGGTGGAGGGATCGACGACCCATAGTGCCGTTTTGTCGTAGCGGGTGACGTAGGCTTTGGTGGGGCTCACCACGACGATGTCGTGGGGGTTGGATCCCGCACCGACCGAGAACTGCCGCACCGTACTAAAGCTATTCGAAGGATCGAGAATCTGGATGTTGTCGGCACCGCCGCGGTTGACGACGTAGATGAGCTCATCATACACCTTCGCCACCGCGTCGTTATGTACGGATGCAACATTGGGGGTCGACGCATATGGTGCAAAGACGTCGAGCGACGCGCTGGAGCCGGTGATGAAGTCCGTCGTCGTCACGAACGCAAAGTCCGCTCCCGCTGCGGGACCTGCTGCCAGGCAGCCAATAAAAAGCCAGAGCCATACGATGTTCCTCGGGGAACGCATTTCTTCCTCCTATGGGTGAAAAGACAACGTCACGTAGAAGCTCCGACCGGGCAGCGGGAACCCGTCAACGTCACGAATTTGATTGCCGCCGAGGTTTGTGACCCCGGCGGTTGCGGACAAGACATCAGAGGACAGTGCTGCGCGCAGCGCAAGGTTGTGAATCTCACGAGCAGGTACCAGGCCAAAGTTGGCGGGGGCGAGATAGTTCGAGCCGATGCGGTGCAGCTCGTAGGAAAGCCGCCACCTCCGCCACATCGTATCGATAAAGAGCGCGGCGTCGTGTAGCGGGCGCCCCGGCAGGCGATTGCCGTAGTAGTACGGGATCGGTCCCGTATCGCGGCTGTCGAGATACGTATAGTTGCCGGCCACGCGGAGCCACTCACGCCACTGCGTGGAAAACGATACCTCCCACCCCCGGATGCGCGCGGAGTTGATATTCTTCGGGCGGGACGTGTAGTGCGAATTGGGGAAAAAAAGAATCAGATCATCGACATCATTATGGAGATAGACGACCTCGAGAAACGCGCCGAGCAACGGGCCGATGCGATCGGCGGAGAGCAGAATGCCGATGTCGCGGTTTTCGCCGCGTTCCGGGATCAGGTCAGCGCTGCCCGTGATCGACCCCGTGTTGCCAAAGAGCTCGAGCATCGTCGGTTGCCGCACATACCGTCCAAAGTTGCCCTTAATGGTGGCAAACGACAGCGGGTGCCAGCGGAAACCGACACGCGGTGACTGCTCGCTATAGGATCTCCGTCCCTGGGGGGAAGGGGGCAACCAGGGAAACCGGGGCGGGTTGTAGAACTCCGTCGTTTGTGAAATGAAATGCTGCGTCGCCGTCAGCACAAGATTCTGGCCGAAGATGTAGAGATCGCCGGACACCGAGCCCTGGTGTGTGACGCGGTTGCGCTCGGGGCCCTCGCTGGGCTCGGCCAGGTTGTCACGCGGCGCAAACGATTCGTGGCTGCCCTCATAGAGTGCCTCGAGTGCCAGTGGCACGACGGGCATCTTCAATTTCATGCGCAAGCTGCCACCCGTCGCGTGAAAAATATTGTCGGTGTCCTGTCGTACGAAGCCCAATTCACCATTGGTATCGTGAAACTGCTCGTTGGCCGTCGAGTAATGACCGATGACGAAGGTCTGCAGTCGATCCTTTCCAAGCGTGGGAGCCGTCCATCTCACATACGTGAGGTGACGGGTGCGGTCGGCGCGCGCGGTCGCCGACTGGTTGTTGGGAGGCCCCGGGACACCCTGCTCGCGGAGAAGGGAATTGTGACTCAGGGTTATGTTTCCCGCGCGGGGAATGTCCAGCCGGACCCGTCCGAGAATGTTGAGCGTCTCAAAGTCGTTATTGATCCGCACGGCGGTGCGGTCATCGAGCGGGTTTTGCGGCGTGCCAAGATCATCGACGAACTCGAAGTTGCCGTCACTACGCATATAGCTGCCGTGCAGAAAAACCCTCGCGGGGCCGGGCGCCGACCATAGTGATACGACGTGGCGTGATGTGCCATAGGAGCCGTACGACTGGTCGAATTTGAGTCTCGAAATCAAGCGGTTGGGAAAACCGGCCGAGTCCGGGCTCGCCGCGACCAGGTTGACGGCGCCGCCGATCGACGACGACCCAAGCTGCGGCGGTGTGAACCCGCGATAGACCTCGATGCGCTCCAGGCCGTCGAGCGGGAGGTCTCCGATATTGGTGACACCGGTGTACGCATCGGCGAGCGGCACACCGTCGAGATAGACATCGACCTGGTTCGAGGACGAGCCGCGGATCGACACCGTTGCGAAACTGCCGAGGCCTCCATACTGGCGGACACGCACGCCGACGGTTTGCGCGAGCACCGTGGAGAGGTCTTCCACGCGGCCGCGACGCTCACCCATATCGAGGACGGCGACAAAACCCGAGCGCAGAAAGACATCGTCCACGTGTAGCGGCACGCGCGGCGCATCGATCACGATGGGGGCAACGGTGTAGACGGTGTCGAGGGGTGACGTCGTGGAGTCGGCGGGCTCTGCGCAAACGGACGGAGCCAGAGCCGCCACGACGAGTGCGCACACAGCGAAGTGTACGCCGGCACAAAGCATGGCGACTATCGGACGGCCGGCCGGGAGTACCCGCGCCGGGCGCAGAAGAAGGACAGCGAGATGTCGAGCCAACAAAAAACCCTCCCTCTCAATCCGCGAAGAGGCAGCGGTACAGTTGGCCCCGGGCAGGTCTCCTGACTGATGGCTCGAGCGCCGTCACCACATTCCCGATCCCATCCATCACGGATCAGTGTTTGCAGGTGGCGGCTCGCCAAACACAGTGGCGGGTCCGCGAGGGATTCTCACCCTCTTCCCATTTTCATCCGCAGGCATTCAAATGTGCCCACGGACACCCGGAGTGCTTCAATGTGTGTGTTGGAGTGGATCCTACAGATCACGTTAGCGTCTGTCAAGTGTTGTTCAGAGAATCCTGGGCCTGTACCTCGCGCGGTGTTTCCGGTATAATGGGTGGCGGACGGCGTGTGGATCAGACCGTCTTTGTCAAATGATCCTGCGGGGAGGAACAACCGATCACTTCCGGCGGGGCGCACGATGCTTTGGACCTCGGACAGGTAGAACGGACAAATGACGAAATACTACTTTACTGAAAAAGGCTTCGAGAAGCTCAAGGAGGACATCGAGAAACTGGACAGGTATATCAAACGGGATATCTCTCAGGAGATTGCGACCGCGCGCGAGCACGGGGATCTGAGCGAGAACGCCGAATACGACGCCGCCAAAGACAAACAAGCGTCGCATATGATCAAACTGGGTCAGCTTCAGGAGCGATACGGCAATGCGACGATCGTCCAAAAGCAGGATCTTCCTCCGGATGTCGTCACCCTGGGCAAACGAGTGAAGATCAAGGACGTCGAATCCGGCGACGAGAGGCAGTACACGATTCTCGGTGAAGGAGAGACGGACTTTGATAAAGGGATTATCAGCTATCAGTCGCCGATGGCGGCAGCGCTCATCAACCACAAAAAGGGGGAGGCCGTCGAAGTGACCCTCCCGCGTGGAAAGAAGACATTCGAGATCCTGGAAATCGAGTTCTTTGAGGAAGACTAGGACACAATGGCGCGGAAGCGTCGGGAGTTGAGGGCTGCTTGCGTTCATCTGGTGAGGCGGGCAGCCTTTTTTGCGAGCTCTGGAGCCCCCAGTTGCTCGCATAGCGGCGCGAAATCCTCTGTGGGTCCCCGCCACTCGAGCTCGTCGATATCATCGAACACCTCGGCGTCCGTGCGCAGGGTTGCGAGATCACGAAAGAGCAGCGCATCCTCCCAGTGGTCCCGAAGCGACGCCGCCAGTGCCGCCGCGCCCCGAATCGGAATATCCCACCTCGACTCGTCTTTGGGAATGGCCTCGAGGTGAACGTAACGCGCCAGGGTGCTTCCTGCGCTCTTTGCGCCCCACCGCTTCAGACCGGGGAAGCCATCGGTGGCATCCCCCACAAGCGCAAGGTAGTCGGGAATCGACTTCGGCCGGACGCCAAACTTCTCCCGCACGCCTTTCTCGTTTCTGATCAGACGTCTGCGACGGTCCAGCTGAACGACCGAGTCGCCGCGGACGCACTGTGCGAGGTCCTTATCGGGTGTGCAGATCAGCACGCGATCGACTCGCCGATCCGCCTCAGCCCGGCTCGCACCGGCGGCGAGCCCGTCATCGGCCTCCTGATCGATCATCGGCCACACCACGATGCCCAGGGAGCGCAGAGCGTCTTCGAGTGGGTGAAACTGACGCCACAGATCGGGATCGATCCCTTCGCCCGTTTTGTAGCCGTCGTACATCTCGTTGCGAAAGGACTCGACCGTATGGTCCGTGGCCACACCCAAATGGGTCGCACCCTCCCGGATCATCGACATGACGGACGCGACCACGCCGAGCAGTCCCCCGACTTGCTGGCCGTCGGTGTCGAGACGCGACGGCAGCGCATAGAAGTGGCGAAACAGCTCGTACGTGCCGTCTATCAGGTGGACTTCCATATTCCTTTCTCCTGTTCAGATCTTCGTCGAAGTCAAGAACGCGTCACTGACACCATACAGCAGCTCCAGCGCTCGCCGCAGTGCCAACTTGTGCTAACTTTCACAAGCTCCTTACCATGAATAAGTTAGGCCGACATCGGTAGTGGACGAGCGTGGCGGCACAATTGTATAATGCCCCATGACCGATCCCAAAAACCCCGAGAACGACGACACGATTCGAGACGGTTCGGCGCAAACGGCGGGGTTGCCCGAGCGAATCGGCCGATATACCGTCAAGCGTGAGATTGCCCGTGGCGGCATGGGCGTGGTCTTCGAGGCCCTACAGGCCGAGCCGCGCCGCACCGTCGCCGTCAAAGTGATGAAAGAGAACATCGCGGACGACGAGGCACTCCGCCGGTTTCGTTACGAATCGCAGCTGCTTGCCCGTCTGCGGCATCCCGGGATCGCCCAAGTCTTCGAAGCAGGGACCCACGAGACGGCCGCCGGCGTCGTGCCGTTCTTCGCGATGGAGTACATCCCCAACGCGAAAGCGATTACCGAGTATGTAAGGTCGAAAAAACTCGGCACCCGCGAGTGTCTCGAGTTGTTTTCGCGCGTGTGCGATGCGGTTCACCACGGAGAGGTCACGAGAGATCGTTCGAGGAGCTAAGTCATGGCGGATCGGGTTCTGATACTCCACACCGGGGGCACGCTGGGGATGCAACCCCGCGAGCCCGATCAGGCGCTCGAGCCGGGCGAGTTCGGCTCGACGGTGTTGGAGCATGTCCCCGAGCTGACGCGGATCGCGGACATAGACACCCGCATGCTTTTCAACCTCGATTCGTCCGACGTCGCGCCGCGCCACTGGATGGATCTCGCACGCGCCGTCTACGATGCGCGCGATGAGTATTCGGGAATCGTGATCACACACGGCACCGACGCGATGGCGTACACGGCGTCCGCGCTCTCCTTCGTGCTGAGGGATCTTTCTTTTCCAGTCATTCTCACCGGCTCGCAGCGCCCTCTGGCCGATGTGCACAGCGACGGCCGCGCAAATCTCGTCGGCGCCGTCGATCTCGCGCTGCGGCCGATCCCGGAGGTCTCGATCTACTTCGACGGTTTCTTGCTGCGCGGCAACCGCGCGGTCAAGTACAGCACGTTTGCCTTCGGTGCCTACCGGTCTCCCAGCTTTCCTCCGCTGGCGGAGGTGGGAACCGGTGTTCGGCTCGGAGAGCAGCCGCTTCAGCCGTCGGGTGACTTTCGGCTCGAGGGACAATTCGACGAGCGCGTCGCCGTGGTCTGGCTGCACCCGGGTGATGACGGCTCGGTGCTATCGGGCCTGGTCGACAGCGATACGGTGGCCGTGCTCGTTGCCGGGTTCGGGTACGGCAACATCCCCGTGGCCGACGGACGCGTGGCCGAGGCCGTCCGTGCCTTGACGCAGGCCGGCAAGGTCGTTGCCATCGGCTCGCAGTCACCCAAGGCAAGCGTGGATCTGACACGCTACTCCGGTGGCCGCCTCGCCGAGGAGTGCGGCGCGATCGGTATCGGCGATATGACGATCCAGGCCGCCACCGTGAAGCTTATGTACCTCTCCGGCATCCTCGACTCCCCCGATGCGATCAAGAAGGCGCTGCCGGCTCCGATCGCGGGCGAAATCACCACCTGACTTGGGTTATAATAGCACCGGACATTCGATGGGGAGTGCGGTAACTTTTGAGTGGCTCCCGACGTAGTCTTTACATTGCACGAATCTCGCGCACCGCAAGAGCCGGAAATAAAACGGAGGCACGATGAAGAAAAAGTACATATTGATCATCGTAGTGATCGTGGTGCTGGTTGCCGCGATCGGTGGCTTGGCGCTCCAGGGAGGTGGCGACGAGACCCTGACGGTGGAGACCGCCAAGGTCGACCGGCAAAAGATCGTTGAGAAGGTCAGTGCCACCGGAAAGATTCAGCCCAAGATGCAGGTCAAGATCAGCGCGGACGTGAGCGCGAGGATCACCAGGCTGATCGTCGTGGATGGGCAATGGGTCGAGGAAGGCACCCTCCTGGTCGAACTCGACCGCGAGCGTTACATTGCTGCCGTCGAGAGCGCCGAGGCGACCGTCCGTTCGGCCCAGGCCAACGCCACCCTCGTGAACGAGAACCTGGAACGGGCCGAGAAGGAGTACACCCGCTCCAAGGAGCTGGTGGCGCAGAACCTCGAGTCGCAGTCGGTTTACGAGGCCAAGGAGTCCGAATACCAGGTTGAAGTAGCGCGATATGAAGCCGCCCGGAATCAGGTCGAACAGGTCAGGGCGGCCCTCAAGCAGGCCCGCGATGATCTCTCCAAAACCACGATCTTTGCGCCGATGGCCGGTACGATCACGGATCTTCGCAAGGAGCAGGGCGAGATTGCCATTGGATCCCAGTTTCAGGAGGATGTCATCCTCGTGCTCTCCGATTTGTCGGGGATGGAGGCACAGGTCAACGTCGACGAGAATGACATTGTCTCCGTTGGGATCGGCCAGGAGGCGGAAATCGAAGTCGACGCCCTGCTGGATCAGACACTAAAGGGCGTTGTCGACGAGATCGCTAACAGCGCCAACGCCTCCGCGATGGGCGGCGCTGATCAGAAGACCGAATTCGAGATCAAGGTTAGCATCACCGATCCCCCGAGCACGCTTCGTCCGGGGATGACGGCCAGTGCGGACGTTTTCACCAAGACCAACGAGAGTGCGCTGAGTGTGCCCATCCAGAGCGTCGCCGTGAGGACCGTGGATCAGCTCGTGATGGCGAGCGAGACGCGCGAGGATGCGGAAGAGCGTTACGAAGCGGACAAGGACGGTTTCGTCGAGATCGTATTTTGCATCGAAGACGGCAAGGCGATCGCCAAACAGGTGAAGACCGGTATCCAAAGCGACGAGCTGATCGAGATTCTCGAGGGACTCGAGGAAGGCGACGAAGTCGTCACCGGCAGCTACCGCGCGATCTCCAGGGATCTGGAGAACGGGGCAGCGGTGGAGATTAGCAACGAGGACGAAGAGGGCGAGGAGGACGAAGAGGGCGAGGAGGACGAAGAGGGCGAGGAGGACGAAGAGGG
>CBDVBZ010000133.1:0-8937 GCA_965372355.1 uncultured bacterium
GTCGCGCCCGTCAGGGAGCCGCGGCGGCGGGTCCTGTCGTCGACTAGCCCACAAGTGCTCTTCCGCTCTTGCGGGACGACGCCACCCACATCCGCTGCAATCGATCCTTCGCTCGCCTGTCCTCTGAAAGAGGGTTCCCGCCGAAAGGGTCCTACGGAAGACCTCACACACTCGCATAGCAACCCCCCTGAGTTCTACAGATTGGCAATCCATCGATCAGATTCATCTGACAGGAAATCATTGCGCGGCGGATTGGTCCGCAGGACCAGGGGATGTTCCTTTAGCGCCGACCAACCCACCGGCATCGTGGCGGCCGTGAGGCCGCTTCACGTTCGTGTCAACGGTAAGAGGAAACAGATCAATCGGTGTTCGAGCTGCGCGGCACGCTGTCCGGTGTGCTCATGGCGTTTTCAGACGAGTGTATTGGACCGCGAGACCGACAGAGACGGCTTGCTGGCGAATGTCAAATCCGGCGTCGAGGACATTGTACTCTATGCTGGCGTTCACGATGGCAACACGCATGGACATTCCCACCGTCAGCTGGAGCACATTCTGCCAGCCAAAATCGACACCCGCCCGGTCCCCCGGATCACGTTCGTATTCGGCTTTGAAAGAGTACTGATCCAAGCTGAGTCCCGCGTACGGTTCCAAGCCAATGTTGAACGGCTCGAACACGGGAATGCGTTTGCCGATCTGGAAACCCATAGTGAGTGTATTCGCCGATATCACGTCATAGCTCTTGCCGTGCTCACCCACGCTAAAGTGTTGGTAAAAGATGCTGAGAGCGATGTCCACCGGAAAGTCGGTTAGGTATTGTGAAACACTGTGGCGCAAGCCCGCGCCGTAGAGATCAAAACGAACCAGGCTGGAAAAGAGTCGGTTGCCGCGGTTCAAATAGGCGTAACGGAAGATCGCCTCGGTGCCATAGAGCGAGCCCACCCTGAGCTGGGGCACCGCGGTAGAGAACGACGTGATGTTGAACCCACCCGGGAATGCGTACTTCAACTCGTCGTATCCGTCGACGTACACGGGATTGGATTCACCGACAACCGTGGGTACCCGGACGCTTGTCTGCGGCTGGAAGGTCCCCTCGGTTGTTGCCATAAACGTGCGATCCACATCCGAGAAATAGACCGACATCGCGCGTAATTCGAGGCTCACGCTTAGGCTTTGTTTGGGAATATAGGCGGAGTGAAAAAACCCAGCAGTCAAATCCGCCGCAAAGGCGTCGACCAGAGGGCCGAAGTAACCGCGCGAGTTCTGACCCGTGTATGCGGCGAGCCTGTCTTCGAGCTGCGCGCGCACCAAGGTGGGCTGCACGAGCAATACGACCGTGGCAACGACCACGCCGAGGCGAGTAGATGTACCCATTGATGCCTCCAACAGATGTTTCAGGTGCGTCTCCAAGGGGCCTATCTTGCATTAAATTATAACACGCAGATCATAGCCGATCAATTCTTGAGTTCGAACGCGCGAGACGATATCATTTATTGCCGTTGATGAGCCAGAGAGACCGAGACGCTTAGAACATGCCAATATCCTGAAAGGAAGTGACTTATGCGGCTTACTCTCAATGTGTTGATTCTGGTTCTGGTCGCAAGCGCAATCGGCTTTGTTGTTGGCGCTGAACAAGATAAGCCATTGATCACGGTGGATGATATACGCGGAGCGGAAACGCTCATCGGGCTTTCGTGGAGTGATGCCCAGCGCGACTCGATGCGCGGTGACCTTGTCGATAACCTGGAGAGCTACGCGAAGCTGCGAGATATTGTTATTCCCAACGAGATACCGCCGGCCATCCAGTTCAACCCCATGCCCCTTGGCGTGACGCTCGAGGCGAAGAGACATAGTATCGTACAAGATGCAACATCAGCGGTTGACTTGCCCGGCGATCTCGAAGAACTCGCATTCTATTCGATATGTGATTTGGCACAGCTCGTTCGCACCGGACGGGTGTCCTCGACGGCTCTCACAAAGATGTATCTCGAGCGGCTCAAGAGGTACGGTCCGACTCTGGAGTGCGTGATCACGCTGACCGAGGAACTGGCGCTGGCCCAGGCGAAACGGGCTGATGAGGAGATCGCGGCCGGTAAGTACCGCGGTCCGCTCCACGGCATTCCCTATGGCGCAAAGGATCTGTTGGCCGTCAAAGGCTATCCGACGACCTGGGGCGCCGAGCCGTATCGAGACCAGGTGATCGATCGTGACGCCACGGTAATCCGCCAGCTCAACGATGCCGGTGCGGTGCTGGTCGCGAAGCTCACGCTCGGTGCGCTCGCGTGGGGAGATGTCTGGTACGGCGGCAAGACACGTAACCCGTGGAATATCGAGCAGGGCTCGAGTGGCTCGTCGGCCGGACCCGCATCCGCAACCGCGGCCGGACTGGTGGCCTTTTCCATCGGGACAGAAACGTGGGGGTCGATTGTCTCGCCATCGACACGCTGTGGAACGACGGGGCTTCGACCGACGTTCGGACGCGTCAGTCGAGCCGGCGCCATGGCGTTAAGCTGGACAATGGACAAGATCGGGCCCATATGCCGCTCCGTCGATGATTGTGCGCTCGTCCTCGATGCGATCCTCGGACCCGATGGCATGGATCCGACCGTTGTCGATCTTCCGCTCGGTTACGATCCCAATGTCGATCCCGGCACTCTGCGGATTGGCTATCTGAAGACTCTTTTTGAAAGCGAGTATCCGAACCGTGAGACCGATCGAAAAACACTTGATACACTCCGCGAGCTGGGTGTCGATCTCATCCCGATCGAGCTCCCCGACTACCCGGTCGAGGCCCTCTCCTTCATACTGACAGCGGAAGCGGCGGCGGCGTTCGATGAGCTGACGAGGTCCGGTCGCGACGATCTCATGGTACGTCAAATTCGAGACGCATGGCCCAACGTCTTCCGATCCGCCCGCTTTATCCCGGCGGTGGAGTACATACAGGCGAACCGCGTACGTCACATGGTTATCCAGGAGATGCAAAAACTCGATGTGGACGTCTATTTGGCTCCGACGTTCGGCGGGAACAACCTGCTCTTGACCAATCTGACGGGCCACCCGTGCATCGTGCTGCCAAACGGATTCAATGAGGAGGGCAGTCCGGTAAGCATCAGTTTTATCGGAAGGCTCTTCGAGGAGGGGACATTGCTTGCGGTAGCCGGGGCCTATCAGGATGTCACGGATTTCCACAAGCGCCGGCCGCCGATGTTCGACTAACGCAGAGGCATCCGGGCGGACGCAAAAACCAGGCATACAAAAAAAAGGCGCGAAGCGAATATCTCGCTTCGCTAGCCTTTTCCGAAGAACGATTCACCGTCGTGCGAACCACGCTCATCGCGGCACTGAAACGCCATCGTGCGGCGTGGCACGTGGCTCACGCGCCACGCCGCCTAGACTATTTTGTCGCAAACAACCGGCCTGCGGCTTTTATTACATTCTAGCCGCACCAAAAAGACCGTCCTCTACTGAGAATCGTCGTCGTCGTCGCCACCACAGTCTCCATCACCAACGACCACGGTAACGGTAATACAAGCATCCCACGAGAAGACCAACGGATCAACCGTGCTGGGTTCCGGATCGACCTTCGTGAACCACATGACGAGCGAAAGACTCGGATAACTAGTGGCACCATAGCCACCGTCGACGAGGTCTTCCAATGCGCGGTTCATCTTTCTCACGCCTCGGTAGTGGAAGCTCGGAACATAACCGTCTCCGGCGATGTCATCCGGAAGGGTCACGGTCTGCGGTCTCACGTACGGATGAAACTCATCATAGATGTCCGTACGTTTGACGTGGATCTTCGAGGTGATGTCCCACGGATGGCCAGTATACGGCTCGGCCAGCACGATACGCCCACCGGACTGGAAGATGCTGCAGATGTCCTCCAGAACAACGCCCTCTGCCGCGAGCCAGTCCAAAATCGCTTCGGCATAGATGTCGGTCACGTCGTCCGTGAATTCACTGCTGGTCCGATACTCGTCAAACTGGACACAGAACTCTTCCTGGAGAACAACGCTCGTTTCCTCGAGGTTCGCCCCGGGCGATTCTACGAGATTACAGCCGCTTGCAAACACGAGCAATACGACGGCCGGGATGAGAGCGACTTTTAGAAAAGGTTTCTTCATAAGTTGTCACGCTCCTTCTGGCTAACGGTGATGTTGCAGTGCCACGCCCACGTCGACGGCAATCTGCTTTTCATGTGGTTGTCCAAGCCGTACCGCACACGCTGATGGACTTCCCAAAGAGCCGAGCAGTGTGAAGACTTCTCTCAGTCGCTTCTCTACGCCTCGCGGCTGCGAGGAATGCTCTCAGGAGTTGCGCCCACCACACTCAGAGAACTCTGAAGAAAAGACTCCACCTAAGGCCGAGCTTTGACGTGCTCTTACACTCGGCGTAGCCATCGGCATCGATGCCTACACCATGCGCTTCTACTTGAGGCATCTATTTTAGCATAGATCCGGAATTGGATCAACCGTAAAGTTCGCTATCCGAAGGGGCAAAACGACCCTCGCAGCTTGCGGTTGCAAAACCCGAGATTTTGCTTTACAAATCTAGATCTAAATTCCCGGCTCCATATGGGAAAAACTTCACGAGGGGGAAGCATGCTAGGTACAGAGGAACGACCGCTACGGGTGGCTGTAATTGGCAGTGGGCCAAGCGGTTTCTACGCGGCCGGAGCGCTGTTGACCGCCGAACCGACGGTCCAGGTGGACGTCTACGAGAGCCTGCCCACGCCTTTCGGTCTGGTCCGGTACGGTGTGGCTCCGGATCACCCGAAGATCAAGAACGTCATCAAGGTTTACGAGCGGACGGCCCAGCGGGAGGGCTTTTCGTTTTTTGGGAATGTCCGCGTGGGGGAGGATGTCACGGTCGATGAGCTGCGAGCCCACTACGATGCCCTCGTCTTTGCGAACGGGGCACAGACGGACAGGCGGTTGGGCATCCCCGGCGAGGACCTGCCGGGCAGCTACACGGCGACGGAGTTCGTGGCCTGGTATAACGGGCATCCCGGCTACGTGGGGCGGTCGTTCGATCTCTCGAGCGAGGTGGCCGTCGTGATCGGC
Organism: uncultured bacterium; assembly: GCA_965372355.1. GTDB lineage: Bacteria > Krumholzibacteriota > Krumholzibacteriia > WVZY01 > WVZY01 > CBDVBZ01. Next base: position 5,061 of record CBDVBZ010000133.1, read on the forward strand.
TTGGGTAACGTGGCCGTCGATGTGGCCCGTATCCTGTGCAAGACGGTCGATGAGCTAAAGGGCACGGACATCACGGCAGCGGCCCTGGACGTGCTCGCCACGAGCGGGATCCGGGAAGTCCATATGGTTGGACGCCGCGGTCCGGCCCAGTCGGCGTTTAGCCTTCCGGAGATCAAGGAGTTCGCGGAATTGGCGGACTGCAACCCGGTCGTCGACCCGGCTGACATGAAGCTGAATCCGGCAAGCCAGATGGAGCTCGAGCAGAGCAGCTCGGCCCGCAAGATAATGGATATGTTGGAGAAGTTCACGGGGCAGCCGGGTTCCGGCAAATCGAAACGGTTCGTCCTGCATTTCTGTGAGAGCCCGGTGGCACTCATCGGCACCGACCGGGTCGAGAAGGTTCGGTTCGAGAAGAACGGTCTGAGTGGCGAGCCGGGCAAGCAGAAGGCGAGAGGAACCGGTGAGACCTACGAGATGGACTGCGGGCCCTTCTTCAGAAGCGTCGGGTACCGCGGCGTACCGATCGAGGGTGTCCCGTTCCATGAAGCGTGGGGCATCTTCCCGAATGAAGAGGGACGGATCACGAGCGACGGCGATCCCGTTCCCGGTCTATACGCCGTTGGCTGGATCAAGCGGGGTCCGTCGGGTATCATCGGGACCAACAAGCCTGATGCGATCGCGACGGTCAAGAATCTTCTCGCGGATCTGCCCAACCTGACCCCGTGCGCGACACCGTCGAGCGCGGGGATGATGAGTGTTCTCTCCCAGCGCGGCGTGAAAGTCGTCAGCTACGACGATTGGCTAAAGATTGATGCCGCGGAGATCGAGCGGGGCAAGGCCGCTGGAAAACCGAGAGAGAAATTCCTCACGAGCGACGATATGCTCAAGGTGTTGGGGTGAGCCAGAAGGAGAGGAGGCATGTCGAAATGGGCCAGACGATGCCGCCCGTAGGCTAACCCTTAACGCCTTCGGCGTAGCGATCTCGAAGGACGCGTCGCATCACCTTGTTGGATGCCGTCCTGGGGAGCGCGTCGATCACAACGACGTCGTGAATTTTGAAGAGCGGGTTGAGGTTCTTCGAGATCGCTTTGTGCATCGCCATCCGCAGCCCCGGGGCGTCTATCGACACGCCCGTGTCTCGTACCGCGTAGATGACAAGCAGGCTCGGTCCGCCGCCGGGCGGGTCGAAGGCAATCGCCGCCGTTTCCACGAGACCGTCGACGCCCGACACCGCCCGCTCTAACTCCGCGGAGCTGACCTTGATACCGCCGAGATTCATCGTGTCATCCGCGCGGCCCTGGCAGCGAGAATACCCGCCGCCCAACCATTCCATTTGATCGCCGTGTCGTCTGAGAGTTTCTCCCTTGGGTCCCTTGGGGGTGTCGGCAAAATAGACCTCGTGATGATCGCGATTGAGGAGACTCATCGAAAGCCCGATCGATGGTGGCACGAGAAAGACCTCACCGTTCACGGCCTCTTTTCCATCCTCGTCGAGGAGATACATAACGAGACCCAGCGATGGGGTCGAAAAGGTCGACGGCGAGGCGGGTTGAACAACCGTTCCACTGACGTACCCACCGCCGATCTCCGTGCCGCCACAGTACTCGATGACGGGACGGTAGTTGGCGAGCGACATCAGGAAGAGATAGTCCTGGGCATTCGATGCCTCGCCGGTAGAGCTGAACACCTTGATCGCCGACCAGTCGAGACCGTCTACCGCGTCGATGGCACGCCACACCTTGACCAGGCTGGGAACGACGCCCAGCATCTGGACCTGGGCGTCCTGTACAAACACGCAGAATTCCCGCGTATTGGGGGCCCCATAGTAGAGGGCGATCGTCGCTCGATTCAACAGGCTCGCAAAGATCAACCACGGGCCCATCATCCAGCCGATGTTCGTTGGCCAGGCGACGACGTCACCGGGCTTGATGTTCTGGTGGAGGAGCCCGTCCATCGCACATTTGATGGGTGTCGTGTGCGTCCAGGGGATGGCTTTCGGTTCGCCGGTTGTACCCGAGGAAAATAGAATGTTGACCGGGTCCGACGGATCACATACTAGATTGTCGAACGACTCACCTCCTGTCAGAAAATCGCTCCACTCATGATCGGCGTCGCGTAGCGTTACCTGTAGTATTTCACCGGCGGGGATGACGATTGCAGATGCAACACCGGCGTCGGCCACACGCTGGTACATGGGAATGGTCTTTCCGCCCCGGAGGATCACATCCTGCGTCAACACCGTTTTGGCCCTGGAGATGCGAAGCCGGGTGGCAATCTCCTCGGATGAAAAACTGTCGGCGATCGATACAACGACACATCCGGCCTTGACGATACCCATGTACGCGGCGACCGCCTCTACCGTCATCGGCATTGCAATGGCAATGGGATCTCCCTTCGACAACCCGATTCCGGTCAGAGAATTCGCCACGCGGTTCGAGAGCGCGTCGAGCTCGTCATACGTCATTGTCTGGAGTTCCTTGCCTTCTGCTTGATAGACGATGGCAGGACGTTGCCCCGGCGCCTGGAAACAGCTATCCGCTATGTTGAGTGCTGCGCCGGGCAGCCAATCGGGTGTTTCGACACCACGATTCATATCGAGTGTGTTGGAGGGGGGGGAAGCAAAGCGAATCCCCAGTTGATCGATTACGCCGCTCCAGAACTCCGGGCGGCTCTGGCACGACCACGTGTAGAGATCGGCGTAGCCGTCGAGGCCGTGCTTTCGACACAGTGCGGCAATATTGGATCCCTCGATCTCCTCGCTCGAAGGCAGCCACGCGGGAGGCGGTCCGTCGGACGAATCCCACTCCTTGTACACCGTTTCGTATAGCAGACGGTGCACGGTAAAGGGAACGTCACGTGTTAGAATCTCGTGGGCGATCAGGGGCCACGCTTCATTGGCGGCGGTCCGGTCGGGAATCCGCTCGAGAGCGGTTAGAATGTCGTTCGCCGTTTGCGGGGATACCCCGCGTTCGACGAGTGAGTCGAGGGTAATATCGGTTTTCATCGTTTGGACTTCCTTTTGTCTCCAGGCGGGACTGCTCGGGCGGCACCGCCCGTCCGGCGCTGCTCGAAGAGGCCGAGTATAGACCCGGCGGCAACGGCTTGACAAGCGGGAGTCCCCGTCCGCGGCGGAGTGCGAAGATGAGAGTCGCGGTATTTCGTTTCTATGAGGAACTGAATGACCTCCTTCCGTTGGCCAGGAAGAAGGTCTCCTTTGAGTACGCCTTTCGCGGAAGCCCTTCCGTAAAGGACGCCATCGAGGCGATCGGCGTGCCGCACACCGAGGTCGACCTGATCGTCGTGGACGGGCGATCCGTCGGTTTTGACTACCCGCTGGGTGACGGTGATCGGATCGCCGTGTATCCGACGTTCGAGGCTGTGGACATCTCGCCGCTCACGCGGCTGAAGGCGCGGCCGTTGCGCGACACACGGTTTGTTGCCGACGCGCATCTCGGAAAACTCGCCCGGCTGCTGCGAATGATGGGTTTCGACACGCTGTACCGTCGGGACTTCGAGGATGCGGATGTCGTGGCGCGGTCGATCGAGGAGCGGCGCATCATCCTCACCCGCGACCGGGGTATTCTGAAATACAAGTCTGTCACACACGGCCATTTCGTGAGGTCGACGGAACCCCGGGAGCAGGGGCGAGAGGTCCTCGAGCGGTTTGACCTGAGATCGCAGATAGAACCTTTCGCGCGGTGCATGTTGTGCAATGGGTGCATCGTCGAAGTCGCCAGGGAAGAGGTTGCCGACAAACTGCTCCCGCGCACTGCCGCCGATTTCGAGGATTTCTACCGCTGCGAATCTTGCGGCAAGATCTACTGGCGCGGATCCCACTACGACAAAATGAAGACGCTGATCGACACCCTCCGCGGCA
>CBDVBZ010000134.1:0-8932 GCA_965372355.1 uncultured bacterium
CCCAAGTACGAACAGGCCGAGCTCGACGCAATGGTTGCCAAACGTTACCCGACCGCCGAGGCGTACGAAAAGGACATGCCGAATCTGCTCATGGGGCTCGGTTTTGCCCGCGATCGCGCACAATATCTTGCGGACAACATCGTCGTCGAGCCGGCGCGGGGCTCCGGTCATGCGTGGGGCGCCCAGATGCGATCGGCAAAGTCGCACCTCCGCACCCGTGTGGCAGCGGGCGGGATGGACTACAAGGGGTTTAACATCGCTGTTCACGAGATGGGGCACAACGTCGAGCAGACGCTATCGATGAACGATATCGACTATACGCTGCTCGAGGGGGTGCCCAACACCGCGTTTACCGAGGCGCTTGCGTTTGTGTTTCAGGCGCAAGATCTCGATCTTCTCGGCATTGCCGAGCCCGATCCTCAGCGTGAGGCGATGATGGCGCTCGACACCTACTGGGGCACTTGCGAGATCGCCGCGGTCGCACTCGTCGACATGGCGGTCTGGCACTGGATGTACGATCATCCTGATGCCACGCCTGCCCAGCTCAAAGAGGCGACAATCGACATCGCCAAAGAGATCTGGAACAAATACTACGCGCCTGTTTTCAATGTCAAAGACGTTGTGCTGCTCGGTGTCTACTCGCACATGATTCATTCGTTTCTCTATCTGCCCGACTATCCGATCGGCCACATGATCGCGCTCCAGGTCGAGGGACAGATGAAGAAGGCGGGAAAGATCGGTCCGGAGTTCGAGCGGTGCGCGGTGATCGGCAACGTGACCCCCGATGTGTGGATGAGACAGGCAACGGGTGCACCGGTCGGACCCGATGCCCTGCTCGCCGCGACAGGTGAAGCGCTCGGCCACATGGGCGGCGGTAATGGACAGCGATAGAACGGCGCTCCAGGGATCGTGTCAGATGCCTTTACTCACTGACATCGTCAGTCTGGTATGTGTTGCCACCGGTGCGGTGCCTCTCCGCGCCGGCATCCTGGCGGCGGTGTTCTCTGTCGTCGTTCTTCTGTCGCCGTCAACAGGTTACAGCGCGGAGTCCGACGTTCCCCGAACGGGGAGTGTGATATTTGTTCATCCGGACGGAAGCGGGTTGGGTGGTTGGACGGCGCTCCGGGTGCTCGATCGGGGACCGGACGGCGAGACAAACTGGGACCGGCTGGAGGCGATGGGTATCTACCGCGGTCACCTGCGTGACTGCATTGTGAGCAGTTCGCAAGGTGGGGCCACCGTGCACGCGTACGGTGTCAAGGCAGATTATAAGCATTACGGGACGAACGACGCGGCACCCATCCATTCGCTATCCGGAGAGCCCTACTCGATCATGGTGGAAGCCAGAGAGAAGGGTAAATCGATCGGGATCATCAACAGTGGACACATCGCCCAGCCGGGGACCGGTGTTTTTGTTGCGAGTGTCCCGCTGCGCGTTATGAAGGAGCAGATCAGTGACCAAGTGATCCACAGTGGCGCGGACGTGATCATGGCCGCTGGTGAGGTGTTACTGCTGCCTGAGGGTGTGGTCGGCCGGCACGGTGTGGCGGGTATCCGTAGGGACGGCAGGAATCTCATCGATATCGCTTCGGAACTCGGCTATACGATCGTGTACACACGCGACGAGTTGATGGCGGTGCCGGACGATGTTGACAAGCTACTCGGCATCTTCTCTGCACATCAGACGTTCAACGATCTACCCGAGGAGGCGCTCAAAAAAGCGAGATTGCCGCTCTACAACCCGCAGGCGCCGACGAGCGCCGAGATGACCGAGGTCGCGCTTCGGATTCTCAAGAACAAGGGTAAGGAGTTCCTGCTAGTGGTTGAAGAAGAGGGAGTGGACAATTTCGGCAATGCCAACAATGCACGCGGCATGTTGGAGGCGCTCCGGCGCGCTGACGCGACGATCGGGGTTGCGATGGAGTATATTTCTGCCAACCCGAATACGCTTCTCATAACCGCGGCCGACAGCGACGCAGGAGGTATGAAGGTCGTGTGGGTCCCCCATTTCCTGCCCGACGCGGCGCGTCCCCTGCCCGCGACGCTGAGCAACGGAGCACCGCTCGACGGGAGAGACGGCACGGGAAGCGAGCCGTTCTGGGCAGCGCCGGACCGTTTTGGCACGCGGTTCCCGTTCGGGATCGCGTGGGCGGCACTCGAGGATGTCGAGGGCGGCATCGTCGCGCGTGCGCAGGGCTTAAACGCTGAGTTGCTGCCTCGCAACGTAGACAACACCGATATCTACCGCTTGATGTACGCGACACTGTTCGGATCGTGGCTGCCGGCCGAGGAATAGGATCGACGGAAATCGAAACCGGGCGCGATTCCAGACAAAGAAAGGCGATACCATGCAATACAAACTGATGGGTCGTAGTGGGCTGCGGGTTTCCGAACTTGCGCTCGGGACCATGACCTTTGGAGAAGAATGGGGTTGGGGCGCTACCAAACGGGAAAGCAAGAAGATGTTCGAAGCGTTTGCCGAGGCCGGGGGGAATTTCATCGATACGGCGAATCGCTATACCGAGGGAACGAGCGAGAAGTATCTGGGCGAGTTCATCAAGAGCGACCGGGAACATTTCGTTGTCGCCACAAAGTACACGTTGTTCACCCGCCCGGACGATCCCAACTGTGCAGGCAACCATCGCAAAAACATGGTGCAATCGCTCGAGGCGAGCCTCAAACGGCTGGGTACCGACCATATCGATCTGTTCTGGGTTCACGCGTGGGACTTCATGACACCCGTCGACGAGGTGATGCGCGCGCTCGACGACGTCGTGCGCCAGGGCAAGGTTCTCTACATTGGTATTTCGGACACACCCGCCTGGATCGTCTCGCAGGCCAACACGCTGGCCGATCTGCGCGGCTGGTCCCCGTTCGTGGGGCTTCAGATCCGTTACAGCCTCATCGACCGCACGGCCGAGGCGGATCTGCTGCCGATGGCACGCGCCTTCGATCTGGCGGTCACGCCGTGGAGCGTCCTCGGCGCTGGCGTTCTGACCGGTAAGTACAACCGCAAGACCCAACCGGAAGAGGGACGGGCCAGGGAGGGGGCGGCCAAGGTCGAGCGCAACCTCACGATCGCCGGCGAGACCATCGCCGTCGCCGAGGAAGTCGGTTGTTCGCCCTCGCAGGTGGCGATCGCCTGGGTCCGCCAGCACCCCGGGGTCATGATTCCACTCATCGGGGCCCGCAATCTCTCGCAGCTCGAAGACAATCTCGGTGCACTCGATGTGACGCTCGACGAGGATCAGATGAAACGCCTCGACGAGCCCAGCCGTATAGATCTTGGGTTTCCTCACAATTTTCTTACGGAGGACCCGATCCGCAATGTTGTCTACGGCGGGGTTTACGACAAGATCCACAATCACCGCTTGCGGTGGTCGGGCGAGCCGGGGGCGTCGGGCTAGCAAAAGGCGCGAGGATTGTGCTATACTGACCACACCCCGCAGTTCGTAGCCATTCTGATTACAAGAAGAGGCATACCATGGCCAAGGCCGATCATGAGACCAAGGTCTCGCCGGAGGACCCCGAGGCGTTTTTGAACCGCGAGCTTAGCTGGCTCGCGTTCGCGCGGCGCGTGCTCTCTCTGGTCGAGGACAAAGAGCTACCCTTGCTCGAACGGGTGAAGTTCGCCGGTATCATGGGGATGCTTCACGACGAGTTCTTCATGAAACGAATAAGCGGGCTCAAGCGGCAGATGAAGCGCAAGGCCAACAAACGGTCGCTTGACGGTCTGACACCGGCCGAGGAGTTCGCTGCCTGCCGGGAGGAGCTGCTCGACCAGAGCGAGACGCTTGCCCGGATTATCGAGGAAGAACTGCGGCCCGCCCTCGAAGAGAACGGCCTCCCGATTACCAACTACGCGGACCTCGAGGAGACCCAGCAGGAGAAGCTACGCGAGTATTTTCAGCTTTCGGTGCAGCCGATCCTTACACCTCTGGCCGTCGACGTCGAGCATCCGTTCCCCTTTATCAGCAACCTGGGTCTCAATCTGGCGGTTATCCTGCCGGATCAGGAGAACGGGAACGAGCGTTTCGTGCGTATCAAGGTGCCCGACAACCGTCCAAGATGGGTCCCCGTACCGAGCGGGGCGGGATTTGTACCACTGGAGCAGGTGATTTCTAATAACCTCGATCTGATGTTCCCGACGCCGCCGCGAAAGGTTCTCCATTTTCGGGTGACTCGCGCTGCAAGAGGGGAACAGGCCAGCGTAGGCGATTTGGCGCCGGAGGATCCGCTCGACACGCCGGGTATCATCGTCGAGCAGGTCTCCGCCGAGCTCAGGGCTCGCAAGTTTGCCGGTGTCGTTCGCCTGCAGGTCGAGTCTTCCATCCCCAAGAAGCGTCTCAAGTGGCTGATCGGTCAACTGCGGGTCTCGAGCGATGATGTGTACCCGTTGCTGTCACTGGGGCGGACGGATGACTTGCTCAAGTTCGACGCCACGAATCGGAACGACCTTCGCCTGCCACCGCACAAACCGGCGACGCACCCGCGTTTGCGCAGACTCAGTGAGTCGCGCCCGGGAGCCATCTTCGATGAGATTCGCCGGGGCGATATTCTCCTCCACCACCCGTACCACAGCTTCGATACGTCGGTGCTAAAATTTCTGGAGGCGGCCGCGGTGGATCCGGATGTGTTGGCGATCAAGCTGACGATATACCGGACGTCAGCCGGCTCACCGATCATCCGGGCCCTGGTAGACGCGGCGCGACGCGGCAAGCAGGTGGCCGTTCAGGTCGAAATCACGGCCCGCTTCGACGAGGCTCCGAACATCGCCTGGGGCAAGCTGCTGGAAGAAGAGGGAGTGCATGTCTCGTACGGAGTGGAAAAACTCAAGACGCACGTCAAGCTCGCGCTCGTTGTCCGCGAGGAGCGTGGCGAGCTCAAACGCTACCTACACGTGGGTACGGGAAATTACCACACCGGCACGGCACGGGTCTATGAGGACGTCGGGTTGCTCACCTGCGACGAAGAGATCTGCAACGATGCTGTGGCCGTGTTCAACGCCCTGACGGGAGGCACCGTGCACGGGGACTACCGGAAGCTCATCGTGGCGCCGATGACGATGCGAGCGCGGTTCAAGGCTTTGATAGAACGTGAGGCGGAAAACGCACGCGCGGGCCGCCCGTCCGGCATCCGGGCGAAGATGAACCAGCTCCAGGACCCGGAGTTGATCCGGGATCTGTACAGGGCCAGCCAGGATGGTGTGCCGATCACACTGCACGTCCGCGGTCTCTGCTGTCTCAAACCGGGTGTTCCGGGTCTTTCGGAGACCATCCATGTTGTCGCGGTCGTTGGACGCTTTCTCGAACACAGCCGGATTTACGAATTCGCGAATGGCGGGGAAGTCGAGTATTACCTCGGCTCGGGAGACTGGATGCAGCGAAACCTCAATCGGAGGGTTGAAACCATCACCCCGGTGCTCGACCCCGGAATCCGCACGCAGCTCGAAGCTATTCTGGATGCCTACGACGAGGACAACTGTTCAGCCTGGGATTGCGGCCCCGATGGCCACTACACGCGCCGGAGCCCAGCCGAGGGTGAACCCCCGCGCGCCGTCCAGAGCCTGTTGATCGAGCTTGCCTCCAGCGCCGGCGTGAATCCAGCAGGCCGGGAGGACAACCCGGGTTTTAAGCCAAAATGGATTCATCTGGATTGAACACGCCTGGGCGATAATTCCACACGCACAAGCGGGGCGTAGAGCCCTGTTCTTTTTTTTGGGGAGATTGGATCGCATGACTCGAGCAAAATTCAAGGTCGCCGCCGCGCAGGCGACCCCCGTTTTTCTCAATCGCGATGAGACGGTGGAGAAAGCCTGCGAACTCATCGCGAGGGCCGCGGCGGCCGGAGCGCGTCTCGTGGTGTTTCCGGAAGCGTTCATCGCCGGGTATCCCGACTGGGTCTGGGTGGTGCCGAACACCAGCGCGAAAGTCCTCAACGATCTCTATACACGGTTGATCGACAATGCGATCGCGATTCCCGACGAGTCGACAAAGCGGCTATGCGACGCGGCCAAACGCAGCAAGATCCACGTGGTGATGGGTATGCACGAACGCAACAGTGAGGCGAGCAACGCGAGTGTCTACAACACCCTTCTCTTTGTAGATGACCGGGGCGAGATCATGGGCAGACGTCGCAAGCTCATTCCCACGGGGGCCGAGCGGATGGTGTGGGCACAGGGCGACGGCGGGACGCGGGACGCGTTCGATACTCCGTTTGGCAAGATCAGCGGGTTGATCTGCTGGGAAAACTTTATGCCGCTTGCGCGCCAGGCGGTGTATGCGGTGGGCACGCAGATTCTCGCCACGCCGACGTGGGACAAAAGCGACAACTGGCTCGATAGTCTGCGTCACATCGCCCGTGAGGGCGGTGTGTTCGTCGTCAGCTGCTGTATGGCGATCCGTATGGATGACATCCCCGACACCTGCGAGTTCAAGACGTTCTATCCGTCAGAACGTGAATGGATCAATACGGGTAACAGTTGTGTGATCAACCCAAAGGGCGAGGTGATCGCGGGGCCGCTGGAAGCCAAGGAGGACCTCGTGATCGCCGAGGTCGATCTCGACGAGATCGTTGCCGCCAAGCGGTTGTTCGACGCCGCCGGACACTATGCCCGTCCCGACATCTTCAACTTCTCCGTGCGGCGCCCGTCGTCGGAACAGGACGAGCAAGACTAGCCCGCCGCCGGTCGAAGCCCCGTTGCCGATTGAGCCTGTCCTGGAAGGGGCGCGTCCAAAGCGCGTCGGCCTGTCCTGGAAGTTCTCCAATCGGCGTATGTAACGCTACCGTTACGTTTATTGAAGCGTTTTCATAATCTCTTCGTAGCGAGGATGACTGCGGATCGGGTCGAGATCCGTGTCGTTCTCGATCCATGCCTTGTGGGCGAACCCCGCCTTGACCGCCTTGTCGAAATAGTAGATCGCCTCGTCGATCTCGCCCAGCCTGGCGTAGTTGCACACGATGCCATAGAGGATGTACGAGTCATTGGGATCGAGTGAGACCGCCCGCATCGACCACTTCAAGCCTCTCTCGGTCTCGCCGAGATCGATCAGGGCGCTCGATCCGAGGTAGACGGCCCGTGAATCATCCGGGTTGGTCTCGAGATGCTTCTCGACGTTTTGCAGCCCTTTCCGGTAGGCGGCGTCACCTTCCTCGTGGCGGCCCATGTCCTTCAGGATGAATCCGAGCATGTTGGGGGCCTGGTGGTCATCGGGACTCACCTCACAGGCTTTCTCGAACATATCCACGGCCTCCTGTTTCTTACCCTGGACAAAATAGATGCGGGCAAAGAAATAGTAAGCCTCGAAAAGACTCGGGTTGAGCCGGATTGCCGTCTCGAACTCGTGCTCGGCCTCCTTGTACTGCTTGTTTAGTGATACGGCAAGTCCTCGGGCCGCGTGGGCCTCGGCGAGCTCCGGGTCCAGTTCGAGCGCCTTCTGACTGGCCGCCATCGCGTTGTCGAGATTCTCTTCTTTTCTGTCGAAATACCAGTAGAGATAGGAGTAGGTGTCCGCCATACCGGCGTGCGCCAGCGCATAGTCCGGGTCTTTCTTGATCGCTTTGGAGAACATATTGCGCGCATCACGGATCCGACTTCGCTTTGTCTGGTAGAAGAGTTTTCTCCCGCGAAGATAGAAGTCGTACGCCTCGACGTTTTTTGTCGCAGACTTCTCGAGCGCCCGCTTCTCCTTGTCGCTGAGCTTGATCTTCAACGCCTCGACGATACTGCGTCCGATCTCCTCTTCGATGACAAACACATCCTTTGTCTCACGGTCGTACTGTTCGGACCACATATCGTAGCCGTCGGCGACGTTTATCAGGTGCGCCGTTATACGCAGCCGGTCACCGGACTTGCGAACGCTGCCTTCGAGCACAGATGTGACACCGAGCTTCTGGCCAATCTTGCGGATGTCCTGCTGCGCGCCCTTGAAGGCAAACGATGATGTCCGCGACACGACATCCAGACTGTCCACCTGAACGAGGTTGTTGATGATCTCCTCGGCCATCCCAAAGCAGAAATACTCCTGGTCCTTCTCCCGGCTCATGTCGACAAACGGCAGTACCGCTATCGATGGCCGGGTTTTGCCCGGCGAAGCGGACGCTTCCGACTCCGGATCGAGGTCCTCCCTGACGGACTTCAAATCGGCCATCATCCTGGCGACACTCGGGTATCTATCGTCGAGATCCTTGGCCATCGCCTTCTCGATGATCTCATCGAGCTCCAGCGAAATCCCGGGGCGCAACTGGGATACCGGCGCTGGCTCCGTGTTCAGGACGGCGAACGACACGGCCGTGTCGTATTCGCCCGTGAAGGGCAGGTCTCCCGTGAGCATCTCGTAGAGGCATACGCCCAGCGACCAGATATCGCTACGCTCATCAACCTCCTCGCCGCGTGTCTGTTCCGGCGACATATACGCGACGGTACCCATGGCAGTGTTCGATTTTGTGATCGTCGTCGCGCCCGCGACCGTGGCCAGGCCGAAGTCCATGACTTTTACCTGGCCATCACCGGTCAGCATCACATTGGCGCTCTTTATATCACGATGGACGATGCCTTTTTTGTGGGCCACATCCAGGCCTCTGCAGACCTGGATGGCGATATCCAGTGCCTCGATCGGTTCGAGCGGACCCGATTTGAGCTTCTCTGCCAGATCCACCCCATCGAGATAGGCCATGGCGATGAAGATCCAATCCTCCGCCGAGTCTATCTCGTAGATCGTGCAAATGTTGGGATGGCTGAGACCCGCCGCCGCGCGCGCCTCACGGATAAAGCGCTTCTTGTATTCCTCGGCGCCGAACTCACCGCTTCGGAGGAACTTCAACGCCACGGGGCGGTCGAGCTGGGTGTCCTGTGCCTTATAGATGACACCCATACCGCCCTCGCCGAGCTTTTCGAGGATCTTGTAGTGGGAGATCGTTCGGCCAATCATCG
>CBDVBZ010000135.1:0-8894 GCA_965372355.1 uncultured bacterium
GTCAAGGGGTTGAACGGATTCGGGTCGTTCTGAAAGAGCTCGACTCCGAGCCTTGCGGTTTGAGCCGGGACGGATCGTGACCGCAACTCGGATCCATCACCGAGGATCACGAGAAGGGTGTACTCGTAGGCTACTCCGGGTAGCGCTGTATCATCGACATAACGACGTTCAACCGGCGCGATCGGCGACGGGTTGACGACAAGGTCGGATGTGGAGCCCGCCTCGCGGCGGAAGATCTTGAATTCGTTGATCGTTTCATCCGACCAGATGTGCCAGGCAAGCTCGATGGATGGGCCCACGACCGTCGCATTGAAGTCCTGCACAAGCACGGCAGTGGGAGCGTTGATCTCGAAGCCACCGACCAGCACCGCCTCCTGACCGTCGGGCATGCGGACGACGACATCATAGCTGCCGAAGGACATACCGGTTAGATCGAGATTGCCCATCAACTTCGCCTTGCCAATCCATTGGATGTTCGAGGCCGGATACTCCCCGAGGCTCGCGTCGCGCAGAAGGAAGGTCGATCCATAGACCATGCCGCCCCCGGCGAGATCGGTGATCGGCACGATCGTGCTGGCGTCGCCCGAGCTGGGTGTAATTGAGCTCAGCGATGGTGCAAACCATCCGCCTCGCATCGTCGCCGTCATTTGCGTGCCGGCCGGGCTCACATTGTCCACCAGAACGTTGGTCGGAGCGCCGTTGTGGCTAAGACTGTTCGGGTTTGTCGAGTTGCCGAATACAGTGTTGCCCGCAGAGCCCGGACGGGCATCACCCGCATCACCGCGATTCGCGCCGAGCAGGAGATGCCTCAGCGCGTCGGCCTCCTCGAGCGTCACACCCGCGGGGAGTAGATTCGTCGTCCCGTTGGTTCCGCTCGTGTTTCTGAGCAACGAGTGGATGACATTCTGTTCGATATGCCAGATCATGAGGCCTTCCGAGTAGAGGGCCTGGTCGTACTGGCCAAGCTTGCTTCGGTTCTCGACGAGAAAGAACTCGCGATGTGGGTTCCGGTCGAAGTCGCAGTGCCAGCCGTCTTCGTACTGCTCGAAGTTGGTGGAATAGTTCTCGCCACCACCGGCAACCGAGATGTTGTCGAGCTTGAAAGGGCCGTTGGATCCACTGTCGAAAAGTCCGTCCTCGTCGGAATACGACACGTCTGAGTTGAACTCGGCGATAATCTGATAGCTCGACACCCCGGTACCCGTGAGGTACGGAGTAATATCCACCGTCACATCGTCGGTTACTCCGTAGCCGGTGTAGTCGCCGAGTGTTGTGACGGTGCCATTGACATCGATCCTTATCCGACCGTGGTCGTAGTTCGCCTCCGTGTCGTAGCGAACGTCGTAGTGGAGTGTAACCGGGTTGGTGCCGTCATAGGAGAAATCGCGATGAATCGACTCGCTCCACCCGTTACCATACCCGGCTCCGCCCGGCCAGTTGCGGTTGGCCGCCTCACCGGACGTCAACCCACAGCGGAGCGAGTGTGACCCCGCGACGGGGTCGGCATCGCTGCGACAGAACTTCTCCTCCATGATGTCGAGCTGAAACACCTCCGGGTTCTCGTTGACGTTGTTGATCGTGTAAGTCTGCGGAACGGGTCCCACCGCGGTCGGCACGATCCAACCCATCTCCATCTTTGACCACGCGCACATGTGCGCCGGGTTGGACGGCGTGTTCCAGTTGCCCGCACCCATCAAGCCGTGATGGCCAATGCCCTGGCCGCCACCATCGGCGTCGTAGAGATCGGGGAGCCCGAAGGCGTGTCCAAACTCGTGGCAGAAGACGCCGATCTCGATTATCGCCCCCCCGCATCCCTGGGCGGGCTGGATCGTGTAATCCTGTACCTTGATGAAACCGCCGCCGGTGCGGCCGTCGTTCGTCTGCCATGGCTGACCGCCGAACTCCGGCCAGCCCTGCACGACCCAGCGATGCGACCACAAGTTGCCGGTGCCGCACTCGCCGCCGATCTCCGGATGCACGAAGGCGATGAAGTCGACAAAGCCGTCATCATCCCCGGAGTTGGGGATCCCGTCCGGACCGTCATTGTCGTACTGCCCGAAGTCCACGGTGGGGTCGCGTGCGACTAGAATTTCCTGCAAAAACTGACCGGTTTTGGCGGAGTCGCAGAGGCCATTGCAACCGCCGTCGTAGTATGTGTCGTCTTCCGACAGCGTGAACCAGTCGTAGATGGTTCCGGTGAAGGTCAGGTTGCCGTAAGACATCTCGGTGTATAACTCCGTCACGGTCCCGGTGGACCAGGGTCCGTCAAAAAGCTCTCTCCTCAGTTTGGAGATAGGGTAAGGCGAGCTCTCCGTATTGCTGTATATCGCTGTCAAGACGGGCACCGCGATCGTGCCCGATACAACGAACGACGCTCGCTCACCCGGCGCGAGAAGGTTCATCGGCGGAGTTTGAGGTTTGGCCAGGAAGGCCTCGCGGTTTTGCTTGATGCGCGCAGCCTTCTGAATCCACGCGTTTTTGAATTGGAAGGCCGTTTTGTCGCTCGCGATCCGGTCGAAGTAGGCCTGGGGCATATCGACACCCGGAGCAGGAGGGACGATCTGTGCAGAGACGGCCGTCGACAACACGAACTGGATGATCACACACAAACTGGCAGCTGGTCTCATGACACAGTCCTTTGCTGATTTCGCCAATGGGGGAACCAGCCCGGTTATGGGCCGCTTCCCACCGTGCTGTTGGTACGAAGACCTTACGTTGTGTCGTTTGAGGATACGCAGTTGCCGGGTGCAAGAACGGGACCCCCAGGCTGGGGGCGTGGCGAAAGTGCACGTCGGAGAGGACGTGGACTAACTCATTTCAAAAAAGGAGCTTTTGAAGACGTCGTCAGCGGGGCCGAGCGTGCCGCCGGACGGCCGGCGACGTGGAGACGTATTTCGCAACGTGAACGGGCAACCCGCCCCTCGATCCTGCCGCGGCAACGGCCATGGCAGCCGCGGGGCAGGCTGGTGCACGCGCACGGTCTCAGACCAGAGTGTCAGGCGCCCCCTCCCGAGGTCGCCGGCTTGGGCCACAGAGCAACACCTGTGCCGGGTATTCGAACCCAATCCTTCGTGACGCTTTGTGCCGCGGGTCTGCGCGGACGGTATACGCCGCGGTGCCTCGGCTTCAGCGTCTCGTTCTCGGTGGTCGCAAGGCGCGTGGATGCGGCGGCAACCTCTAATCCTTGGGAATGAGACACCTGGGCATCCTGCGTTGCCACGACGGGTTCGGGGTGATGACTCACCAGCGCCTGGCTGCCGCTGTGGATCGATCGTTCACCGACGATGACAACAACGACGACGACGATCAGCAAAAGAAGCAAAGCCAACGTTATATTTCTCATGGCTCCTCGATTTCCTCCAGGATACTTGGTTTCCGGTGCCGCTGGTGAACAGCGGCCCGGTTCCAACCGATTCGATCGGTACCCACCAAACCGTTATTCGGTTGGGGTGTACACGGTCGCCGGCAACAGCGTCAAGGAGAACTTTGTGATGTGATGGAGACGAGACCGGTGCAGTCTGTGTAATCATCTGGCGCTGAGAGGGTTGTGCCGGGGGAGTCAATCGGGTTGGCGGGGTGCCGGGGATTGGATCATCAGGGCCGGGATCGCTCGAGACCGATCACGGCGTCGGTCGGAGGGACGTACTCGTCCCACGCCAGAACTTTTAGTTCATCGAGTGAGTACTCGCTGATCGCCTGAGCAAACAAAGCTGCAGTCTCTGCGTTGACCAGCAGCGGCACACCGCGATCGACCGCCTGCCGCCGGATCAGATAGTCGTTGGTAAGCTCGTCCTCTTCGATCGACTTTGGAATGTTCAGAACCAGATCGACCTCACCGGACGCGATCAAATCCAGGGCGTTCGGTCTGACCGTGTCGAGCGGCCAGGGGACCGTCTCCGCGTCGATGCCATTGGCGGCGAGAAACTGCGCCGTCCCCGCAGACGCGTACAAACTGAGCCCCAGTTCTTCGAAGCGGCGGACCGCTGGAAGAAGCTTGGTCTTGTGCTCGATTGCTCCCGTCGAAAGCAGGACGCCTTTGCTCGGGATTGTGTATCCGACCGATAGCAGCGACTTGAGAAACGCCTCGCGCAGATTGTCTCCGAAACACGCCACCTCGCCGGTGGACGCCATTTCGACACCTAACACGGGATCAGCCCCTGCCAGCCGCGCAAATGAGAACTGCGGTGCCTTGACACCGACGTAGTCCAGCTCGAACAGCGAACGCTGAGCCTCGCCCGTCGGCACTCCCATTATCAGGCGCGTGGCCAGATCAACGAAGTTCAAGCGAAACACCTTCGATGCAAACGGGAAGCTACGCGACGCCCGCAGATTGCACTCGATCACGCGTATGCGCCCCTCCTTGGCGAGATATTGCACGTTGAACGGGCCGGTGATCACGAGACTCTCCGCAATCTCCCGTGTGATGCGCTTGATGCGCCGGACGGTCTCGACAAATAGCTGCTGGGGCGGAAGCACGATCACCGCGTCGCCGGAATGCACTCCCGCATTCTCGATGTGCTCGCTCATCGCGTATGCCACGACATTGCCACGATGGGCGACGGCGTCTACCTCGATTTCTTTTGCGCCCGCAATGAACTCGCTCAACACAACGGGGTGTTCGCGGCCGATTCGTGTGGCTTCGGTGAGGTAGGTAACGAGATCGTCGTCGCGATAGGCGACATTCATCGCGGCTCCGGAGAGCACGTAGCTCGGGCGAACCAGGACGGGGTAGCCAACCTCACGCGCAAACTCGATGGCCTGTTCGGCCGTCGTGGCTTCTTTCCAAACCGGTTGGTCGACACCGAGCTCGTCCAGGAGCGCGGAGAACTTGTGGCGATCCTCCGCCCGGTCGATCGACGACGGGGAGGTGCCGAGCAACTTGACACCCGCCCGATTGAGCGGCAGCGCGAGGTTGTTTGGTGTCTGCCCTCCCATCGACAGGATCACCCCGACCGGATCCTCTTTGTCTACGATATCGAGGATGCGCTCGAGCGTGAGCTCTTCGAAGTACAGCCGATCGGCGACGTCGTAGTCCGTGCTAACCGTCTCCGGGTTGTGGTTGACGACCACCGATCGATAGCCCAAACGACCAAGTGATGAGATGCAGTTGACGCAGCACCAATCGAATTCGACGCTGGACCCGATTCGGTATGCACCGCTCCCGAGGACAACGACGGCACCCTTGTCATCCGCTGCGGCCTGATTTGCGTCGAATTCGATGTCATCCACATCACCGTGATAAGTGAGATAGAGGTAGTTTGTCTCGGCGGGAAACTCGCCCGCCGTCGTATCGATCTGTTTGACCACCGGAACCACGCCGCGTTCCTGGCGTTGGCGTCGCACGGCCAGCATGGCTCGTTCCGGTGTGCGCACGTCGCCTCCCTGGAGCGCGCGCGCGATTTGAAGATCCGAGAAACCGGCCTGCTTGGCCTCTCGGGTCAGATCGACCGGCAAGCCCTTGAGGCTGTAACGGCCGAGCTCGCCGGCGAGCTCTACAATGTTTTGAATCCGGTAGAGAAACCACGGATCGATCCCGGTGAGTTCCTGGATCCGTTCAATCGTCCACCCGTCGCGGATCGCCCTGGCAATCACAGCGAGTCTTCGATGTGTCGGGTTCTGCAATTCAGATTCGATATCGATATCGTCCTCAAACTCTTCTGTCACTCCCTCGACACCCGGCGATACCATTCGCACCGCCTTCTGCAGCGCTTCTTCGAAGCTCCGCCCGATTGCCATTACCTCTCCAACCGATTTCATCGAGCTGCCAATCTGGGTCTCGGCACCGCGAAACTTGCCGGTGTCCCAGCGGGGGATCTTGACAACCACGTAATCGAGCGCCGGTTCGAAGCAGGCGGTCGTCGCACGGGTCACCGAGTTGGGGATCTCCGGCAGAAGTTTGCCGCAGGCGAGCTTCGCCGCAACAAAAGCGAGTGGGTAACCGGTAGCCTTGGAAGCCAGAGCGGAACTCCGCGAGAGCCGCGCGTTGACCTCGATGGCCACGTATTCACCGGTGGAGGGATTGATGGCGAACTGAATGTTGCACTCACCTACAACTCCAAGCCGACGGATCGTCCGAACCGCCGTATCACGAAGCTTATGATACTCGTCATTGGAAAGCGTCTGGCTGGGGGCGACAACGATTGACTCGCCGGTATGAATGCCAAGCGGGTCGAAGTTCTCCATGTTGCAAACCGTTATGCAGTTGTCCGCATGGTCGCGGATAACCTCGTACTCGATCTCCTTCCAGCCGGTGAGCGCACGTTCGACGAGCAGTTGGTTGGAAAAGGCAAACGCAGCGTCGGCCGCCTCTTCGAGGTGGTCGCGGTCGTGTACCAGACGTGACCCAAGGCCGCCCAACGTATATGCCGCTCGAACCAGGACGGGATAACCGATATGTTCCGCCGCTTCGAGCGCCGCTTCAACAGTCGTTACCGCCCGGCTCGGCGGGACGGGCACGCCCAACTCCACAAGCTTCTTGGCGAAGAGGTCTCGGTCCTCGGTGGCGATAACCGTTTCGATCGGCGTGCCCAACACCTCCACGCCGTTTGCCTCGAGAACCCCTTCACGGTGCAACTCGACGCCGCAGTTGAGCGCCGTCTGGCCACCAAAGCTCAACAAGATTCCATCGGGTTTCTCCCTCTCGATGATCCGCTTGACGAAGTGCGGCGTCAGCGGGAGGAAGTAGATGCGATCGGCCAGACCTTCGGATGTCTGAATGGTGGCGATGTTGGGATTGACGAGGATGATCTGGACGCCCTCTTCCTTGAGCGCCTTTATGGCCTGCGAGCCCGAGTAATCGAACTCTCCGGCCTGGCCAATCGTCAACCCGCCCGAACCCAGCAGAATGACACGTCTAGGTTTCACAACTCACCTTTCATCGCGATCTCTATCGCTGCCTGGCGCGGCGCACCTCTTTGAGAAACACATCGAACAAATAGCCGGTGTCCACCGGTCCGCACACCGCCTCCGGATGAAACTGAACCGCCCGGTGCGGGCCACCCCGCAGGCGAAGTCCCTCGAGGGTTTGATCGTTGCCGTTGGCAAACCACACCTCCCAACCGTCTCGCAACGTCTCGGCATCCACCGCGTAACCGTGGTTCTGGCTCGTAATGGCCCACATGCCGGTGCCTGTCTCAGCAACCGGCTGATTTTGCCCCCGGTGGCCAAACGGCAGCTTGAACGTGGATGCTCCGGCCGCGATCCCAAGAACCTGGCATCCGAGACATATCCCAAAGATCGGTCTCGGATCGTCCAGAATACGGGCGACCCGGCTGGTCAGGGCGGCGCTCTGTCCGGGATCACCGGGGCCGTTGCTCAGCAAGAGACCATCGTATTCCAGGTTCTCCAGATCGGTGTCCCACGGAACCACCGTGACCGCGGCACCGCGATTCAGCAAACAACGCAGTATGTTGTTCTTCACGCCGCAGTCGACAACGGCGATGCGAACATCGCCATCACCGTAATCCACTGGCTGGCCACGCGACACGAGACTCACCACGTTCTCCTGAGACGGGTCGTACCAATCCGGCTCGGCCAGGCCGTCGACGACGATCTTGCCAAGCTCGGTTCCGCGATCGCGAAGATACCGGGTAAGGGCGCGCGTATCTATTCCGTATATACCGGGAATCCCGTCGCCGGCGAGCCAGTCTCCCAGCGACCTCGAAGCCGCCCAGTGATGATACTTGCCGTGATAGTTCGACGTTATCAGGCCTTGCACCTGGATTCGATCCGACTCGAAATGCAAAGGGAACCCGTGGGAGTCTCTCTCGTCTGAGGGGACACCGTAGTTGCCGATCAACGGGTACGTGAGCACCAGGATCTGGCCGTAGTAAGAAGGATCGGTGATGGCCTCGGGATAGCCGACCATCCCTGTGTTGAAGACGACCTCTCCCGCCGCCGGAGCCTCGGCGCCAAACAGATAGCCGTCAAACTTCGCGCCACCGCGAAGTACGAGGGAGGCTTTGCGTTTTACCACGTTCAACAGCCGCACGCTCCGTAGTTATCCACTGGCACCTCGGGGTGTGATTCGATGCCGTCGATTGATCGCTTGTGTCACGGTGGATCCAGCTGGGAAGTTGCGGGGGGATCATACACCAAACGTCAGAGTCGCTGCAACTGCACGAAAGCAAAATCGGAGGGTCAGAATGATAACGTTATACCCGCGGCCGGAGATGCCGTGCGGGATTGATACGAGTTCTCGTACCACGAATCACCCGACGGTAGACCCTCCTGTGGCATCTGCAAGTTCCACGTGGCGAGAAGGATCGACGCCGTGCCGAGAAGCAGCGTGGCTACGGGATTCGAGGTTCTGCCGGTGGCCGCGAGGATGAGGCTGCTTGCTCCAAACGTGTAGCCAAAGAAGGCGGCCGCCGGGCTCCGCTGCTCTCGCGATATCATGATGCCGTTGGCAAGGATAGCCCCCGATGTCAGGACGAAGTTCAGATTCTCCAGTGTGATCAGTGGAGGCCCGGGTTCGTAGTAGGTGGTCTCCTCATAGTAGTAGTCGTCATAGAAAACGCCGTCGTACCAGTCACAGCGGCACGCGTAGTAGTTGCAGGACACGCAGATCTCGTAGGAGACAAAAACGACCACAGGTGGCTCGGGGGCAAAGATTTCCTGATAATCGAGGCGTGGTTTGTGTTCCCTCCGTCCGGGTGGCGGGTCGTCATCGGGTGGGGGCTTACGCCTCTCTTTGCCACCGGGATCGGTGTCATCGTCGAGCCTGTGTTTCGGATGGGGCAGGGGCTCCCGGTCTTCGTGTATCGAGTCAGGCGGCGGATCATCGATCCGGTGTCTCGGATGGGGTAGGGGCTCCCGGTCTTCGTGTATCGAGTCAGGCGGCGGATCATCGATCCGGTGTCTTGGGTGGGGCAGACGGATTTGTTCTTCGGGTT
>CBDVBZ010000136.1:0-8844 GCA_965372355.1 uncultured bacterium
GTCGTGGCCGGATCGAGAGCCTACGCGAAGACACTACGAACATTTAGATCAGAGGATCGTTGGGAGTAGGTCAATGGTTCGATCCCGCTCACCAGTTCCAATGTTTTCAGCTATCTGTCGATAAGCACATCAAAGAGTTACGCGATGGGGCGTTTCTGCCCAAAACCCACATCTTACACTTTGGATTTGGCTAGCCGCGGCCGCAACCCTCCATCGTACGGCCTGCCAGCGGCACCAACGGAAATGATGCATTTGCATCATAGACCCAAGACTCAGTTAACTGATATAATTGGGCCTCAGAGTCATTTCAGGCGTTGGCACCCGGCTGACGCGCTGCATGCTTGACGTCAGCCAATATCTAGAAACGTCCCGGGAAACAGCTTACACGAACCATCGGCACATCGTTTTGCGCGCTAGAGCTTTCCAGCGAAAAGCCATGCAAATGGAGAATCCATGTTATCGTTGAGGACGAGACCGCTGTGATACTGGACTGCAGAGAGGGTTATCGTGACTGAGAAGAAGCCCACCGAACCCACCATCGGAAAATACAAGGACCATATCCACGCCGAGGTTTTGGACGACCTACAGGTTGGCGACCACGGATACAAGTACCGCGTCCTGGAAGGCCTCGTCATGCCCCCGTACATCACGCCGGACCGGTATGAACTGTCCCGGACCATCGAGACACGGCCCGGGGATATCTGCTTCACCGGGTATCCCAAGTCGGGATCCACGTGGCTCTCCTACATACTGCTGCTCTTGACCAAGAACGGGGAAACCCCCTCCGACGAGACGCTTCGCAGCTGTCTTCACTGGGTGGCCAGCTCCTTCACCTATCCGCGAAGCCGGGATGAACTGGAAGCCCTACCGTCGCCCCGGATCTTCAAGAGCCACATGCCCTACCACATGGCCGTCGGCGGCAACCCCGTCGAGAACCCGTGCAAGTACATCTACGTCGCCCGCAACCCCAAGGACGTCTGCGTTTCCTACTTCCGTTTCGAGAGCGACAAGAGCTGGGCAGGGAACTACAACGGCCCCTGGGAGCACTGGCTCGAGATGTTCCTCAACGGCAAGGTCCAGCGCGGCGACTGGTTCGATCACGCCCTGTCCTGGTGGGAGCATCGGGACGCCGACAACATCCTCTTTATTCGCTATGAGGATCTGCGTGAGGATTTCGATGGTGCGGTGACCCGAATTGCCGAGTTCCTGGAATACCCGCTGTCGCGGGAGTTGCTGCAGACGATCAGGGAAAAAACCTCGTTCCAGGCCATGAAGCAGGATGAGTTCAGCGACTTGCACGAGATCGAGGAACTCGGGAAATTCTTCCGCCGGGGGCAGGTGGGTTCGTGGAAGGACGTGTTCACGGAGAAGCAGGCCGAGCATTTCGACACGCTGTGCCGCAGGCGCCTGGAGGGGAGCGGGCTCGAGTTCGGGAAGTAGGATATCCAGCCTGTCCGGACGACGGTGTCGGGTTGGACCCACGTCAATGGCGTTCTCCCGTCGTTCCAGACTCTTGCGAAAAGGACCCATAGAGCCCGATCTCGATTTCTCAGGCGCGGTTTGTTGGCATTTCGTTTCAAAACATCGAGTTGATGACGGAGCGCAAGGTTCTCCAGGGCCAACGCACGGGAGGCACAGGCTTGTCAACCGCAAATCAAAGACAGAGATCATCATGGACACTGTAGTCGTAGATGGTCATGGACTCACCCTTCGGGACGTGATGGCTGTTGCCTCGCGACAGGCGACGGTTGCTTTAACAGATGATGCTGAGCAGGCTCAGCGGATTCGCGCTTCCTGTGAGTTCAAGAACCGACTGGTCTCATCCGGAGTTCCGGTTTACGGGGTCACGACGGGTCCTGGAAACGCCGTGAATACACAGATAGGGGCTGATCGGGCAAGCCGACTTCAGGCCAACATCGTGAGGGCCCTCGGGTGTGGGCTTGGCGATTATCTCCCGGTCGAAGAATGCCGGGCTAGCGTCGTCGCTCGTGTCAATTGTCTGGCCAGGGGATACTCCGGGGTCCGGTTGGAGCTGATTGATCGGTTGGTGGACCTCCTTAACCGCGACATCGTGCCTTGTATCCGTGAGATAGGATCGGTCGGTGCCAGCGGTGATCTCATTCCCTCTTCATACATTGCGGCTGTGCTTCTTGGACAGCGGGAGGTCTACTACAGGGGCGAAATCCGTTCGACCGCCGATGTCTACAGGGAACTGGGGCTGGATCCCCTAACTCTGGAGTCAAAGGAAGCCCTGGCCCTGGTAAACGGAACAACGGTCATGACCGGCGTGGCAATCCTCGCCGTGGAGGCTGCGCAGGGGATCGGCATTCTCGCCGACGCGTGCACTGCCATGACGGCTGAGGTCTTGATGAGCCTCAGTGGGCCTTTCGACCCCTTTCTGCACGACGTAGCGAAACCTCATCCGGGACAGATCTCTTCGGCAACTCGAATCAGGAGGCTTCTAGAGGGCGGGAGCCTTATCCAGAGCTACCAAGAAGTGGTGCGTGGGTTGGGGACTTTGGAGGAAGGGCGTCGAACCCTACCGAGACGCATTCAGGACAACTACTCCATCCGTTGTGCCCCACAGTGTGTCGGCTCCCTCTATGACGCTATCGAGTGGGTCCGCCAGATGCTCGAGGCGGAGTTGAATTCTTCCAATGACAACCCTCTCTTCGACGAGAAAACGGGTTCAGTTCACAGCGGCGGGAATTTCTCCGGCTTTCACGTAGGGTTGGCCATGGACACCCTGAAGATTGCCGTTGCAAGTGTCGCTGACCTCGTCGACCGACAGTTCCAGCTGGTGGTCGATGAGAAGTACAATGCGGGGCTTGGAGTGTGTTGCAGGAACCCGCTTCCCGACGACCATCCCGAAGCGGGGACCCATCTCGGTTTTCAGGCCATGCAACTGGCCATGTCGGCTGTTGCGGCTGAAGCGCTCAATGCCGCTGCACCCATGACCATATTCAGTCGGTCCACGGCCTGCCACAATCAGGATAAGGTGTCGATGGCCACGACTGCCGCCCGTCAGGCCCGGGAGGTCGTAGGCTTGACCCAGCAAGCCCTGGCAATCCACTTACTTATTCTTGCTCAGGCCGCTGATCTCCGAGGGGCAGACAGGCTAGGCAAGGGAACCCAGGCAGTATACGAGGCGATCCGGAACGTGTCCCCCTTCGTGGAAGCGGACAGAGAGCTGGAGGGGGACATTCGTGAGGTCCTCGAATTGGTGAGATCAGGCCTTCTGTCAGAGGTGGTGGAGGGCGCCACACCAACCCGCTAGGACACTCCACGGATTGAGCTAGCCGAACGGTCACCGCACAAGGAGGAGAGGGTTGACTCACCTATTTCGCCAAGCCGCTTCCTTCTCTCAGTTTTTGACCGCCTACCGCAGATTCCTGCAGACTCCGATGACGTTGGAGGAAGCCAGGGCCATCATCCAGGCACGCATGGCAGACCGGGGTGGGAGCTTCTTGCGGATGGCGGCAACTCACATCTTCCAGAACCCCAGGAGCCCCTACCTCCCTTTGATGAAGTATGCGGGATGCGAATTGAGCGACTTGATTTCCTCCGTATCCGATCATGGCCTGGAACACACCCTTCAGCACCTTCGAGAAGCTGGCGTCTATTTCTCTTTTGAGGAGTTCAAAGGACGAAAAAAGGTGATTCGAGGGGGCCGAGAGTTCCCTCTTGAGCCCAGTGACTTCAACAACAGGGAGCTACGGTCTTTTTACCAAGGGGAAAGCGGGGGCTCAACCGGTCGCCCAACCACGGTGTTCATTGATCTCGCTCACATCTCTGCCTTGGCACCCGCCATAATGCTCTCCCGTGAAGGTCAGGGGTTACTCGACCAACCTTGCGGCATGTGGCTCGGTGTCCTGCCAGATCCAACCGGGCTCCATAACCTCCTCCGCCAAGCGAAGTGGGGCCGGGCACCTAAGAAGTGGTTCGCAACTCCGATAGCACGGTCTGCAACTTGGCAGCATAGGGTGTTCAACCAATCCATCGTTTCTTTTGGACGTGCGTTCGGGACGCCTATGCCCACGCCGGAGCGACTTCCCCTCGGCAAGGAACTCGTCGCCGCTCGCTGGATCGTAGAGAACCTGGCATCAACGGGTGGCGGTTCGTTTTGTTGTCACCCTAGCAAAGCCCTCAGAATCTCCTTGGCCGCCCAAGAAGCAGACTTGGCCCTTGACGGCGTGACCTTTGTGATGGGCGGAGAGCCGGTCACGCCCGGCAAGATCCGAGGCATTACCAACAGTGGAGCCTCGTACTCCCCACTTTATGCCTTCATGGAGCACGGTGCCGTGGGGGAAGGCTGTTCCCACACTCGACACGGGGATGAGGTGCATATTTTCGAGGATTGCCTCGCCATCACCCAAGCCCCCAGGAAAGTGCCGGGGATCGATACCACGATCGACTCCTTTCATTTCACAAGCCTTCTCCTGAGCGCACCTAAGATCCTCGTGAATGTGGAAAGTGATGATTTCGGCATCCTGGAAGCCCGGTCGTGTGACTGTGAGCTCGGATCCCTCGGATTCAGGACCTTTGTCCGGAAGATCAGGAGCTTCAGCAAGCTGACAGGAGAGGGAACCACCCTGGTTGGCAGTGATTTGGAGCGTGTGCTGGAAGAGGACCTGCCAAACCGGTTCGGAGGGAGCCCCCTTGACTACCAATTGCTGGAGGAGGAAGACGAGAAGATGCTCACACGGCTGAGCCTGATAATTCACCCCCGGATCGTGATTGAAGACGAGGCCGAGGTCGTAACCTTCCTACTCGACTCATTAGGCCCAAGTACATCGATCCTGGCTGAAGCCGGGGCACTTACGATCAAACGCATGGAGCCAATCCTCACAACCCGAGGGAAGTTTCTACCTCTGCAACTGCTAGGTACATCCCGGCGTTCCTCCTGACCCTCGGGGCTTTCGGTTGCTCAAAAGGCCCTTTCCAACACGGTCCCACTCAGTGGCATGGGAACTCGGTTCACGCAATTACATCATTCCCAACGAACTGGATTTCTACTAGGCCGAAATTCCTACCTTTACGAGGCTGAATCACGGGGCAAATAGTAGGTATTCAACAAGATAGGTGTCTTTTCCTCTGGTACGCTACGGGCACAACCGTGACCGTAAGAAGGGCAAGCCGATTATCGTCTACGGAGTGATGACCGATGCAGCGGGACGACCGGTGGCGACCGATGTCTACCCGGGCAATACGGGAGATCCGACCACAGTACCGGATCAGGTGGAGAAGCTGCGGACCCGTTTTGGGTTATCCCGAGTGATATTGGTCGGCGATCGGGGCATGCTGACCCAGACGCAGATCGAGCACCTGAAGAAGTATCCGGGCGTGGGGTGGATCTCGGCGCTGAGGAGTCCGGCGATCCGGAAGCTGGTCGAGAGCGGCGCACTACAGATGCCGCTTTTCGATCGCCAGGATCTGGCCGAGATGATTTCACCCGAGTATCCCGGGGAACGACTCGTGACGTGCATGAACCCGTTGCTCAAGGAAGAGCGTCGACGCAAGTGGGAAGACCTGATGGGGATGACCGCGATTGCGTTGGAGAAGATCGCACGCGATGTGGCGCGGCGCACATCTTCCTGTGCATGATGGCCTACTACGTAGAGTGGCACATGCGCCAGGCGCTGGCGCCACTACTGTTCGATGATGAGGAGTTGGAGGTGAATCGTAAGGTGCGTGATGCCGTAGCACCTGCGAAGCCCAGCGCATCGGCGCGGAGGAGGAAGGTGAAACGCCTCAATGGCGACAGACTGCCGGTGCACCGCTTCGAGACCCTGCTGCAAGAGCTCGGAACCCGTTGCAGGAATCGGTGCCGTATGAAGTCTGCGCCCACGGGGGTGACGCTAGACCAGATCACAGAGATCACGCCCCTGCAGAAACGAGTTGCGGAGTTGCTGGGGGCGTTGCCAGTAGGTGAACACTGAGTTTGCGCGTAACTCCTAACGCTTAAAGGAAAAACTACCTTGGGCATCGAGGAACTTCGGACTGGAGCAACGCATTCGTAATGCGTAGGTCAGCGGTTCGATTCCGCTCACCAGCTCCAATGGTTTCAACGAGTTAGGCGATCGGGCACTTCCGTCCAAAACCCCCATCTTACACTTTTATTAGGCTTCCATTCTGGCTAGAATATACGTGTAGATCCATCCTCAACCGGAACTCGTCCTGTCCTTTTGGGGGCGACCAGAGTTCATCACTCGAAGCTTGCCATGGCCAAAAGAGCTCGATCCAGAGAGAAACCCCAAGCGTCACTCGATAAGAAGCGTTCCCGGTTAGTGGTACTTGGTGCACTGGGACTATTTGTGGCCTCTGCCATCGTGATGATGCCGTATATACCGGATGACGCTTACATCTCTTTCCGATATGCGGAGCATCTCGCAGACGGTCACGGGCTGACGTTCAACGTTGGGGAACCCCCGGTGGAGGCGTACAGCAACCTGTTGTGGATCCTCATCCTGGGAGTTCTGTACAAAATCGGCTTTGGGCTCCCGACGGTAGCCCCGCTTGTTTGCGTCATTCTTGGGGCCCTCAACGTCGTTCTCCTGTACGTGCTCTATGAGCACAGGCGTCTGCCAGCGCTTCAGATGCTTCTGCCGATGCTTCTTTTTGCCAGTTCTGGCCCGTTCTTGATGTATGCCGTTTCCGGGATGGAAACGGCGATCTTCGCGATCTTACTCCTTGCGAGTCTCTATTTCGTGGATCAGATCATCGAAACCTCGAGAATGTCGTCCTATGTGGGTGTATCAGTTTGTTCTGTCCTCCTCATGATGACTCGGCCGGAAGGAATCGTGTTGTTTCCAGTGGTCGCTATTTTTCTTCTCATAAATGCCAGGAGTCGTTCGGGTGACAGCCGAAAAGCGGCCTTCTCCTGGAAGCGGTTTGCGGTTGCCTCGGTGATTTTCATCGCTTCCATGGTCATTTACAACGTGTGGCGCGTCTCGTATTTCGGTGAGTGGTTGCCAACACCATTTCTCTCAAAGGCCGGGGGTGGGGCATCGCTGCTCCAGGCGTGGAGCAGCAATGTGAGGATGTACTTTGTCCGAGGGGGCTACGAGTATCCGCCTCACGGCTACTACTTTCTCGCGCTGACGTTTCTCGCAATACTCGGCGCATATCTCTTGCCGTCCGTTGCGGCACGGAAGCCGACCGACCGGCTCGCGGTGCTTGTCGTCGTTGTGTACGGCCTGATTTACTTCAACTTCGTCGACTGGATGCCGGGAATGCGTTATCACGCGCCACTTGTCGGCCTGCTCTTCTTGCCCGCCGTTCACGTACAGAGTGCGTTCTTCAAATCGAAAAGACTGCTCGCTGCAAAACCTGCGCAGGTGAAGTTTGCCGCTGTCGTTCTGGCTTGTGTGCTCGTAAGTTACTCGGGTCTCGTTGATCTAAAAAGAGTGGGACAGCAAGTTGAGGGCGGAAATCGCAGGTGCCTTGTTGCATTGGGTAAATGGCTGGCCGAGGCGATGCCGAGTAGTTCGTTGCTCGCGATGAGTGACGTTGGGGCGACTCCTTATTACTCCCGGCTGCGGACCCTGGATATCAACAGGGAATCACTGACCGACATTCATATCGCCAAGAACGGCTTTTCGGAACAGTACGTTATCGACCGCAGACCCGATGTCGTTGTGCTCGTTTCCCGGGGTGTCTATATCGCCAAAATGGACTCGCTCCATGCGGAGTTGATCAAGCGGCCCGATTTCGACGAGTTGTATCGCTTCTTGGCAACCGTTCGCTACCAATGGTATGACGACCGAAGTTACTGGATCTATGTGGGCAGAGAAATGCCGCCCATTCGTCAAGAGCTAATAGCCAGGCTGCCCAAGGGGATCGGCCACAAGCAGAGGATTGAGGCCGAGTGAAAACGGTGCAGTCGGTGCCCAGAGAGGAGACGTCAGGCGTGAAGACGACAGCAAGCGGTCTGTTTGCTCTTTTCGCCGCCGTCGCTCTCTTTGTCACGCTGGCCATGGTCATGATGCCATTCGTCCCGGACGACGCGTACGTCTCATTCCGGTATGCCGAGCATCTGGCAGACACGAAGGAGCTTACGTTCAACACACACGGCGAGCCGGTCGAGGGCTACAGCAGCTTTCTCTGGGTCGTCTTGTGCGCAGCTGTCCACAGTCTTGGCATTGAGCTCCCGCGCACGATGCCTTACGTAGGCCTATTTTTCGGCGCTCTCAATATTGTGACGCTGTGGGCGATCTACAGACGGCGAAGTGCGGCAGCATGGAGCTTGTTACTGCCTCTCGTTCTGTTTGCGAGTTCGGGGCCGTTTTTGACGTATGCGGTATCGGGGATGGAAACACCTCTTTTTTCACTGTTGCTGCTGCTCACGGTCTTTTTTCTTGATCGTGCTCTGTCGGGGGGCGGCCGCGGCTCTTATCTGATGACTGCGGTAGTCTGTCTCCTCCTTTCTTTGTGTCGTCCCGAAGGTCTTCTCGCGTTTCCCGCGATTGTGGTTTATGTCGTGAGGCATCTGAGGAATACACGCAATGCTCCCGCGAGAACGACACACCTGCGAGGGCTTCGCATCGCTTCCATCGTGTTTGTTGCTGGCGTCACCGTGTATCAGTCTTGGAGAATGACCCACTTCGGGTCCTGGTTGCCGACGACGTTTCACGCTGCAGGAGGGACCGCGCCTCTCGCCTCGTGGGCGGAGAACATACCGGCGTATCTTGTCATGCACGGGTACGACTATCCGCCAATGGGATACTATTACCTGGCAGTCGCGCTGCTGGCTGTAATCGGCGCGTCGTCCTATGGAACGGGCGCGCGTGTGCGTATTCCGGTGCAAATCGGCCACCCATTCCGTTTGAAATCGGCCACTGATTC
>CBDVBZ010000137.1:0-8743 GCA_965372355.1 uncultured bacterium
CTATACTAGATATGCAAAGGGTTTCCGAATCCAGTGCCCCTGCCAAGCGTCCACCGAAGGGCTTAGACGAGCTGAAGCGGTTGAGCAACGTTGTGCGTCAGCTTCCTTGCGTGCCGAACTACAGTTCGTCTGCCCCGCTTGGCGGGTGTTTTTTTGGGGCGCTCCCTTTGTTTGTTTTTTGCACCTTCCGCTTTCTTTGTCTCCTCGTCATGCAAGTATTTTCCCCGCGGACTGTCAAGTTCTATTCCCGAGTGATGCGCCGGTATCGACATGGACTCTCCAGCGGCGTGTATTTCTACCGGTTGGTGACCCGGGATTTCTCGAAGACAAAAAAAGTCGTGCTTTTGAAATAATCCCGGTCGAGCCCCCGCCCTATCTAACGGCGTGACAAACTGTTGCGGGCACCACCCTGGCCACGCGCAGCGTCCGGAACCACGTCTTTCCAAACTGCCACTTATGTGGTATAATTGCTGCGTTGCCGGCCAGAGCGGGGGGCAGAGAACGAAGGCCCCCACGCCACTGGCCATTATTTTTTGGGATCCCGGCATCCGGCCTGAGTGACGCACGTGCGTCACCCCTGCGTGGATCCGGTGCGTGAGATCACACGGCACAAACAACGCCGGCCAGCAGGTCTCCAGCGGCGTGTGTTTGCATAAACTCGTCACCAAGGACTTCTCGAAAACGATGAAGATGGTATTGTTGATCTAAACGCTCTGTCGCGTATCGACACCTCCTGCACGTAGCCGCAGCGAAGCGGCAGGGCATCACAGGTGGGGGAATACAATGAAAACGGCGTTGTGTCTGCTGGTTGTTTTCACCCTGGTGTCGCTGCACACGGTTGCATCTCCGAAAGAGATTCCTCGACAGCCTCTGCAGTTCGAATCCACTCCACATTCCGACGCTCCGCTTCCACCGGATCTCGCTGCTAAATACGGTACGCTCCAGCAATCCGCCGCGGCGGTGGCGGACACATTTGTTCTCCACTGGGCCACGTTCGACGCTCGGGGCGGCCCGGATCCGATGGATTACACGCACGTGGATCTCACCACCCAGCTCGCGACGTTCTTTCACGTGGCGGACGGCGTGGAGCTCGACGGTGGAGATAACGGAAACCTCAATCCCTTAAGCGGCCTCCGGTCGATGTGGTGCGGTGTGGATGCATCGACGGCGGCGCCATACTGCTCGTATGCCGCGTTGCCAGGATACGGCAACGGCTGGAAGCAACGACTCGAGAGCGACCCGGTTGCCGGCGACAGCCTCAGCATCAGCTACAAGGTCTTCTGGGATTCGGAAGAGGAATACGATTACACGCGCGTCGAGTACACGTTCGACGATGGCGAGACGTGGCTCGAGTTTCCACTGACCGATGGCGGTGTGGGGAAGCCGAACGCATACGACAGCCTCGGGACGGCACCGTTTATTACCGAGAATTTCACCGTGAACTCCCCCGGCGCATCAAGCGTGCGGGTTCGTTTCGCGTTTATCTCCGACGGCGCCTGGTCGGATGAGGACGGGCTGTGGGACACGGACGGGGCTATCCTCATCGATGACATCGTTGTCAGCACGTGGAGCGGTGGTTCGGCTGCCTTTAGCAACGTGGAGGATTTTGAGTCCGCACCCGTTGGTGGCCACACGGCGGGGATCTGGACCGGCAACGTGGAGCCCGGTTTTGGTGACTTTGCCGCACTGTATCCCGGAATCAACGTCCTCCAGGAGGATCCATGCCAGTATGACACGGACTTCATCTGGGGGTTTTTCGATGACCCGGCCAATGCGCCATACATCTACTGCAGACCCGACCCGGTGCCGTGGCAGGGCGTGGTGCCGTTTGGGAATGCGGATGGCCTCTACATCCACAATCAGATCTGGTCGCCGAGGTTCGCGAATACGGGAAGTGGCGATGAGTACATACTCACCTTCCGCGTATACCGGGACCTCGACCTGAATGACCTCGTGTTCTATCAATGGAAAATTCGTACGTATTACAATGGGTGCCCTGCCGACTGGGAGCGCCTCAGCTTTGTGTACTATGGAGGGCAAAAGGATTGGCTGACCGCACGGTTCGAGGTCGGGTCCCTCGTGGGCGGGGCGGAGGAGCTGCAGATCGCCGTTGGCGTCTTCGACGCGTGTGAGATCTGGTGCAACATCTACGGCACCCCCAGCCTTTGCCGCAGCCACGGCCCCCTCTTTGACGACATCCGGCTGGTCCGCGTCAACACGGAGGGTCCCCGATACACGGTTCGGCATATCGATCTTTTCCAGGACAACTTTGCCGACGATGGCACGTTGACCGGCACGGCCCGCGCCGACGCCGCGCTGGACATTCTGCCGCGGAGCAGTCCGGGGATTCAGCCGGGAGACTCGACCGTCGCGACGGTTTGGCCGGTCCATGGTCCCGCGGGCGCTGGCCCATCCGCCTGGCTCCATGCCAGGGTTCACAATGGCAACGCGCCCAAATCGGGTCCCGGGTTGGGTTCGGCCGATACCCGTCCAGGCAAGGCGGGTCCGCGTTGGCCGCATGCCGGCTCGTGGGTCGATGCCGACGGCGACACATGGGAGATCTTCCAGATGGATACCGTCGTCACTTCGTCCGGCGGCTACAGTCCCGATCGATACTGCGTCGATTTGAACGATGCGCTGTTTGTGCCGGGTGACACGATCCTGTACTTCTTTGGCGCGGACGTCGATGGTGCGTCGGGCAACGGCAACGAGAACTACTGGCACAGAACGATCGGCGGCCAGGGCGAGGACAACGTCACATCGGATATCGAAGAGGCGGCGGCCAGCCCGTGTGAGTTCACGATCCTCCCGGCCGGTGGCTACAACCGCGGTGGCAACGATCTCTATGTGGACGACACCGATGACCGCGGTGGTCCGGCGCAGCTGTTCTTCGACAGCGCGTTCGACATGATAGGTCTACTGGACCGGGTCGACCGGTATGACGTGCTCGGTCCGTCGTCGGCCGCAGGCAACAGTCTGGCGTCGCGTGTGAAGAGTAACATCAACCAGATCATCAACACCTACCAAACGATCATCTG
The DNA here is from genome assembly GCA_965372355.1 of uncultured bacterium. Taxonomy (GTDB): domain Bacteria; phylum Krumholzibacteriota; class Krumholzibacteriia; order WVZY01; family WVZY01; genus CBDVBZ01. Next base: position 3,039 of record CBDVBZ010000137.1, read on the forward strand.
GAACTCGGGCAACCTCTCCAGTGCGACGATTGGTGACGGCACAGGATACCCGGAGAAGTCGGACGACTTTGGTCTGCTCGAGCAATTCATCCGCACGTCTGTCAAAGATCCGCTACTCTATATCTCCGGTGACGACATTGCCGAAGAGTGGGTGACGCTCGGTGGCACGGGCGCGGGTCTGTTGCGCTCGAACTGGATCCCCTTCAACCTGCTCGACGGCGACCATGTGAACTTCGGAGAGACGGTCTCGCCGACATTGACGGCAACGGGCTCATGGTTCACCCCACCCAGTGGGCCGCAACAACTCGTTGTCTACGGTGGTTGCCCGGTGATCAACGATTTCGACGTGTTGCAGCCGACGGGAGTTTCGATCGAGCAGTTCCCGTATCCGAACGCGGGCACGGGCAACGGCGCCGCTGTAATCAGCGCTCAGGGCCCGAACGCCCAGCCGGGAATTCACTACGCGATCATGCTCTCTGGATTCAGTTATCACAACATCCGCGATGCCGTCGTCGCGTTTCCGCCGGTGCGGGTTGATCACTTACGCACTTTCCTCGAACAGCATGGCATTGTGCCTGAGCCAACCGGTATCGACCCGGATGGCGGCCCCCAATACGCAAACGCGCTCGAGTCCAACTACCCGAACCCGTTCAACCCGGTGACGACGATTCGCTACAGCATCAAAGAGCGCGCACACGTATCGCTCAAGATCTACAACGCGGCGGGCCAGCTGGTCGCAACGCTCGTCGATGAGGTGCGATCACCCGATCGGGTAAAGCCCGTGACATGGCACGGCACGAACAACACCGGCCAGCAGGTCTCCAGCGGTGTGTATTTCTACAAACTCGTCACCAAGGATTTCTCGAAGACGAGAAAAATGGTTTTTTTGAAATAAGGACATATGTCCTAATCGCAAGTAATCGCACTAATCACATGTGAATATCCGCATACTCCCGCTGCGGGAGTGGGTCCGGGTGTTCGGATGTCAAGCTCCGCGAGCGAATCCCACGAATAGAGAGGGCGAGAGCCAGGGCTTGTGAAAACCTTCACGACTCCCATTATGGGCATAATATTATGTTAACCTGGTTAACGCGTTGTGAAGACAGGAGAAAGGCCCAATACTCCAAGAATGACCGCGATATTATGTTAACTTCACTCCCACCGGTGGGAGTAGGTTTGCGCTAACCTGATCTGAAGAAGATAGTTATGTCACGCCTAGTCGTCGATGGATTTAACCGTAGGAATTGTCTTTCTTGAGGATAATCGGGGATCGTTAATATTGCCCACAGTATCATTGTCCTTCGCCGAGATCGTGTCATTAGGTGTATCTCTGGAAAAAAGTTATGGCGAATATGCCGAGACCGAGTTGCATATCGGGGTCACACTTCAATCATATGCTGGTATAGCCGCCATGGTGGTGGGTCCGCTCTTGATTGCATTGGGAGGACAATCGCTTCAACTGCATGGACGGAGCAATTCGACTTCATTACATGTGAGGGTATCATGAGCACTTTTCGTATGAAAGCCGGGTGGTCTCACCCTCTCGTTTTCCTTCTCCTGGTACTCCTCTGCAGCGCCGCAATCGTCCCGGTCTCCACCGTCCATGCAGGTGATCGTCCAGGTCCATCCCTGGATATTGCCCTCGGAATGGCGCATCTGCGAACTGGCTGGGGCCCGGGTTTGGAACTGCGCCCCGGTTATGCGATCGGCGGCAAATGGTTGGTTTATGCAACATTAGCTTACGCTTTCCACCAAATAGACTTTTACCGCAGCGATAGTGCCGGATTCGTCGGTGCTGGATTCGGTTACTTTTTTAGAGATCAATCCGAACTGCCAATCCTGGTGAGAGTCGGGCTGGCCCAATTCGCGGCCTCCTACCTCGACCTGCCTGACCCTTCGGGACTGCCACTTGGCTTCCAGGTGGCATTTGATATCAAGTGGGCCAAACATTTTGCTTTCGGAGCGGAGTGGACGTTTCAGGCGAATTCCCCCCAGGACGGGATTCTGTTGATTCCGGTAACACTGACCCTCCAGTGGTGAGAGGTGGACCTCGGAATTCGGACAGCATATTAAGGTGGATCCGAGCCTACTTGGTCCGCGCCGTTAGTAAAAGCGGCTTCGTAATCACGTAGGCACTCGCCGAGTAGGTTCCCTCTACTATACTCAATACCGCGTCTCTGCCGGCCGCCGCAACGATCATCCGGCTACTCGGCCACGTTCACGCCAAAGTAGTAGATGTTGGAGTCGACCCCGGGGTTTTCGAGGGCGAGGTTGCCGTTGGAGAGGTGATGGAGTTTGTACCCGCCGGTGATCGAGAGCCGCTCGGTCAGCAAGATCTCCACACCACCGCCGAGATCGAACGTGTAGTTGAACGACGATGCCCCGGCTGTCGGCACCGCAGCCTCGAAGAAAAGGACGCCGACGCTGCCGCTCCCGAACACAAACAGTCTGTCGACCGGCTGAAGACCTACCCTCAACCCGATCGGCGCCGTGCCGATGCCATACCTCGATTCGAGCTGCAGGGTCCGGGTGGAGAACGACTCGAGGACGCCGATTGTCGCCGTAGGATTGCGCGTCAACACCGCCAGCGGGATCACATCGAGCGTGTAGTCTACGCGGGCCCGGCTGACATCGAACAGGCGCCACGTGACTCGAAACGCAACCTCGTGGAAGTCGCGTCCGGGTGTGGTTCCCAGAAGCACATCGGTCGGTGAGTTGTATGACATACCGCCCCACACACCCAGTCCGCTCGGTCGTATTGACGATGTCCTGCGGTCACCCACCGATTCTTCTTCGGCAAGAACCGGCCGGGAACAAATTGCGATGATCACCAGCAGTAGAGTAAATGTGAGCAAAGCAGCCCTCATGTTGTCCCTTTCCACACTCACAAAAAACAGCGGCGATTTATGTGTCACGCTGACCTGAAGGGACGCCCTTCCAGGACAGGTGTTACATCTGCCGATTGGAACAGGACAGGCTCAACCGGCAACGCAAGCTCAGTTGCTGCCCTGAACAATCATGTCCAGGCCGTAACAGATCACACTCATCGGTTCCGGTTCCTCTTCGTCTTCCTCCTCTTCGCCCTCGCGGCCACCCATCATCGCCTCGGCCGCCGTCCGGAACCCTTTCACCACAAACAGGCGATCGCCGACAAAGTGAAATCCGTCGTTGTAGAAATCACCGTCGCCCTTGAGCGTGATCTGGTTGGTAAAACGTCCTTCCGCATCAAAGATATCGAATGTCCCGATCGTGCCTTTGTTGGCATCGAAGGCGCCGTGACTCGACAGCACCCAGAGCGTGCCGTCCTCGCGTGGGTACATCCGCTGGATATCGCGGTCCCAGTCGCTCATCTTGAACTTCATGTCTCCGCCGTGGCCGCCGCCTCTCCGTATCCGAACGCGCGGTGTGGCGCGTTCCTTTTCTTCGCCCGAGCGCATCCGGTGGTCGTACTCGCGCTCGATCACACGCTCGAGCGTGCCATCCGTCGACCACACGTTGATCGAATAACTATCGAAATCATCGCTCGTATACACACGGCCCTGGGAATCGGTCGTCCACGTCTGGCCATTTCTGCCGAATGTCTTCTCGTCGGATTCCATCGTGTTGAAGCTCCGGCTGTCCTCTCTCTCCGTGTATTTGACCGTCTCCTTGCCGGTTGCGTCGATCCGGATAAGTGATGAAATAAAGTCCATGCCGGCTTCTTTGCGCTTCATGGTCGCCGCCGACAGCACCACGTCGTCACCTGCGCGCCTGCCGCCAAAGAACATCCGCATGCCATCGGTCTCGGGCAGCGGGTAGTTGCCAACCGGGTCGCCTTCTGTGGACAGCAACACGATCTTGCCGGGCATCCGCTGCATGACCGCCACATTGCCGTCCGGTGTCAGAAACAGATCGCTCGGTCTCCGAAACTCGCCGGGGCCCTCGCCCTCGCGGCCGATCGACTGGAGATACTCTCCCGATGGCGAGAAAACCATAACCTCGTGCAGCTGTGCATCGAGAACGTAGATGTTGCCCTTATTATCGGATGTGATCTGTGTGAGCACGCCAAAGAGAAGCTCGTCGTCCTCCTCACCACCGACCTCCCATAGCGGGTCGAGCTGAAGCGACACCGGGGCTTCGGCGGGTGTCGATGGGCTCATCACGTGTGGCACACCGTCTTTGGTGGTCTCCGTGCCCTCCCAGGTCGCTGCCGGGGCCGGGGCCACCATACCGCCCGCTACGATCAGAACGGCTGCCATCCAGAGCATGCGGCAGTAAATGCTGCTCGCAGCCTGGGATGCGCCTCCGGTCGAAGTACTTCTCATTGGGGGTCCTCCTTGAAGAACGTGGGGTAGTTACAGGGCGTACTATAATTATACCTTTTTTGAACGCGAGTTTGGAGAATAACTTTCAGACGGCGTGTAGGCCTCGAAAAAGGGGTTGAATTGCCCCTCGATCTATGCTCCGCGATCCGGATGTGACGCCGCGTCTGCTTGCCGAGGGGATCCGCGTATTGCCGGAGAATGACAGACGGCCGTTATTCTTGAATGCGCTCGACCGTGACATTCGTGTTTTGTTGGATCGGAGAGGGCGTCCCGTCGATCGTCATGCTGCCCTGGGTCACTTCTTCCAGTGTGAGCGAGACCAGGTATCCCTCTTCGATTGCGAAATACCAGGTCCCCGCGCCTCGGAGCGTGCCCTTGTACATCCATGGCGGCGCCGTGTCTTCGATAAAGCCCTCGAGTGTGGCAGCCAATCGTGTATCGATCTTCAGACAGTCAATCCCGTCGACCGTCTCGAATCCCGCCAGCTGATGGGTTGTGGATACTTCCGTTGTTACTGGAATGGTGCCTTCGATCTGTGTCCTTGTTGACTTCACACGCCACGTGTTGCCGACCGCCACCGGCCCTTCGGGCAAACGCGGAAAGGCGTAGTCGAAGAGGAATGCAACGTCCACGTCTCCCCCAGTTATCGCGCCGGTGGTCAGCGTGGGAAAACTCCCGGTGTAGCCCGGGGCTCCACCCTTGCGATCGAGTGTGGTGTCGAGATGTTTTCCAATGATGGGGCTGGAATCGAATGTCTCGGAGCCATCGATGGTACTGAGCCCTGCGGTCAGCCCGTCGACGGCAATCTTCGCGCGAAAGCCGTTCGCGGCCGTCCCCTCGTGCGTCAGCGTAAAGGCCGTCTTGTATGTCCGCCGTGCGTTCACCACCTGCCCGTCGATGTACATCGCCACCTTTTGTGTGTAAATGACCCGATACTGCTGCGGCGCCCCGGCGGCCAGGCGGTAGACCGGGTTCACCTCTCGCGGGGCTTCCCGCTTGTCCTTGCCACCGTCTTTGGCGCAGCCGGTCACGGCCAGGACGGCGATCACGAAGGCGATGATGATGCGCATGTTGTTCTGACTCCCTTTTCTTGCGGGTTTGCGCCGGCGGGTCGGCTGGTCAGCGGGTCGGCTGGGCGCGCGGCGCCGGCGTCCGATGGACGTGCTCCTCATTGTAACACGAACGAATCAAACTGCTTAACCCATCCGCCGAATCACTAGCGCAATCGCGTAGAAAATGATGCATTTGCACTATAGCGAGGTCAAGGACGAGCGTGGTAGGTTTGCTGGGCACCCCACAGGACAACAAAGCAAGGAGTTTTGCTCAATGCGACGACGCGTGGCCGCACACGTCATTATCGCCCTTGTGCTTTCCGCTGCGATGACCTCGTGCAGCGACGAC
>CBDVBZ010000138.1:0-8684 GCA_965372355.1 uncultured bacterium
TCGTCCCGAGCGTGATGGCTCGTGCTCCCAAGCCACACGAGGATGCCGGTGATGGGGAGGGAATCGGCGGTTACCGGGACGCCGAGGACGTTGAGCCTTTGTCTGGAGAGGGTGCCGACGAGTCCGCAACGGTTTCGCCTTGGACCGAAGCTCCAAACATGCATTACGTGGATTCTTACATCATGAATTGGTACTGGTTCATTGTTCTCATGAAGAGGATATAGCACCGATAGAGAGCCAAATATGGAGTTGCGTGGGAAATCGGACAGAACAGAGCGGTCGCACACACGTGATCTGTTCATCGAGTTGATGATCGATCCGCAGTTGCAGGGACCTACCAAGTCGGCGTGCGAAGCGCTGGAGGAGTGGGAAAACGTGCTGACCAGCGGCAAACTGTTGCGACAAGACGCGCTGGATGTCGAGCTGGCTCTGATAAGAATAAGACGACTTAGGTCTCTCCCAGAACGTGCCCTGGACGCCCACCGACTCAAGAGACTGGTTGTTGAGCCAAATGACAACGAGTTAACCAGACTCAAGCACAGACTTGTGACTGCCGAACACGAACTCCACATGCATGGCGACTATCGATCCGTTGAGGCCGAGTTCGAATCGATTGCCGCGAAGCTCAGGAATGACCATCATGGACTGTTACACGCACTGGTGGCCATTGATCTTTCCATTGTCAAAATGATGTGCGGTGACCTCGTGAGTGCGGAGGAGTTCTGCCAGGATTCGATCAGCATTTGCCGAAGAATGGGCTACGACGGGCAACTTGCGTGGAGTTTGAACAATTATGCGGTTCTGAAGAAGAAAATGTGCCAGTACTTGGAGTCCGAACGACTCCAGAGGAGAGCGTGGGAGATATTCAAGTCGATTGGGAACGCTGAAGGTCGAATATTTGGATACAACAATCTTGGCATTTTCAAAATGAAACTGGGTGATTGGCAGACCGCTGATCATTACATGAACAAAGCAGTGGCTTTGATGAATCAGGAGCAGTGTGTTGTTGGGTTCAACAGACGGTTTCTATCGAACGTCGATATCAACATCGTACATTTGCGCATTCTGCAACGGAGGTTCTCGGACGCACTTGCCAAATCCCGCGAACTCGTATCTGGGCCACGGCGATACACTGACAAGATAATGGTTCTGATGTGGGAGTTTCTTGCCCAGTCGTACATGGAAACTGGCGAGTTACCGTTGGCGGTCGAGAACCTGTCGAAGGCAAGGGAAATAGCAGAGAGGATTGCTCCTCGAGGCGACGTGATGACCGAGATCATGCGCTGCCAGGCTAAGCTGCATGTGCTTGAAGGAAACTATGCGAACGCTCAGCTGGAAACGCTAAGATGTATCCGGCTCTGCAAAGAGATCGGCGATAAGTACGAGATGGGTGCCGTACTGGGGATTCTGGGTCAGGTGCACGCGAAACAGGGGCGAAACAAGAAGGCGATAAGCGCCTTCGAGGCGAGTATCCGTACTCTGAAAAGCATCAACGAATCCTACGAACTCATGCGAAGCTGCATCGCCTACGCCGAGTTCCTCGTCGAGTCTGAGAATGCAGATGCCGACATCTACCTCCTCGAAGCTAAGCAACTCAGCAAAAAGCTCGAAATCGACTACTTCAAGGCCAGGATCGTGCTTCTCTCGGCCAAGCATGCCTACAACAAGAACGATTACATGACTGCGCGGTCGTATCTGAGAAGAGCTGAAGAGATTACCGAGACCCTCCAGGCGTGCGATCGCAGGAAGCTCAAGCCACAAATCCGCAGGTTCTACAAGCAGCTCGAGGACTCGATTCTCAAGAGCAGCATGGAATCAGCGCAGAAACTCAGGTCGATAGGCAAGATCTACGAGGATGCCCGCTTCCCCATCGAGGAGCTCAAACCGGAGATGGCGACGGAAGTTGCGCTCAACGTCGGGGCGAGCGAACTCTTCTTGATCAGGAAGAAGAACAAGGGCTACCGGGTGCCGATCAAGTACAACATTTCAGCAGATGATGCCAAACGGCTCATTCGTTTCCAGCTGAGGACGAATCCCGGGCTTTTCGAAACCAAAGATCCGATCGTGGTCTCGCTGCCAACGGAGAAGACGCTGGTTTGTGTGCCGGGACAGAGTGGTGTCGGCTATCTTCTCTGCACTCTCATTGACGAGGAGCGTAACTTCAGCCCACGTGAGCTTGAGTTTCTCTTTGCGAGCGTCGAGGCAATGGAGCGAGTGGCCGAAGAATACGCTGAGGTTCCGTCCTATCTTGACATCGACGATTTTATTGATGGCAGCGACGGGAAGCTCACCCACCCCGGAGGGCATTTCCAGGACATCATGACGCTGGATCCCGAGATGATTAAGATCATCCGTTTGGCCGAGCGTGCAGCCGAGACCATTGTGCCTGTTCTCCTCGAGGGAGAGACCGGCGTTGGCAAAGAGCTTTTTGCTCAGGCAATCCATTCACAAAGTCCCCGCAGCAACAAGCAGTTCATCGCCATGAACGCAGGCGGAGTGCCGCTGAATCTCCTGGAGAGTGAACTTTTCGGCCACGTCAAAGGCGCTTTCACGGACGCCGTGACGGATCGGCACGGGCTCATAGAAGAGGCCCGGGGTGGAACGATCTTCTTTGACGAAGTGGGAGAGATGGCCGAGGAGCTTCAGATCAAACTCCTGCGTTTGCTGGAAAACGGGGAATATAGAAGGCTCGGCGAAAACAAGCTGCGCATGGCGGACGTGCGAGTCGTTTCTGCCACTAATAAGGACCTGGTACGCCGAGTTGAAGAAGGGTTGTTCCGCGAGGACCTTTTCTATCGGCTGGCGACGGTCAGATTCAAGATTCCACCGTTGCGGAATCGTAAAAGAGATGTTGAGTTTCTCGTGCGCCATTTCATAAACGATGGGCTCATCAGGATTGGCAAGCCACGCCGCAGAATCAACGTCGATTTGAAAGCCCTGGAGGCGTTCGAGATCTACGAGTGGCCGGGCAACGTCCGCGAATTCAAGAATGAGATTCTGAGGATCCTGTCGCTCATCGGCCCGGGTGATCTCATTCGGTTTGGGATGCTATCTGACCATATCAAGCGCGCGTTCGCATCGAAAGGCGAGGACGGAGGCCATCTCGCCAAACGCGTCGATCGCTACGAGCGTCGCTTGATTCTGAAGGCCCTTGAGGATAACGAGTGGAATAGAATAAGGACTGCCGAGCAGATCGGCATTCCCCGGACAACACTGCTCTTCAAAATGAAGCGCCTCAAGATTGCAGCCTGACGGCGCTGACCTACGGAAATATCCCCAGCTCCATATACATCTCTGCGACCTGCCGGATGCCGCCCTTGACCCGCGTGACGTGCTGGCTGTGCTCCGCCCGGTACGCCTGGATCGCCTCGATGGTGCCGTCGTCGCTTTTCAAAGGGAATGTAATGTGATAGACGCTGTTGCAGATTTTGATCTGCTCGAGCGATCCCTCCGGGTGCTTCGTGTAAGCCGCCGCCTTGTCGAAGTTCCTGTTGACCTGTTCGGTGAATCTTACTTTGGCTGCCATTGTGATTCCCTTCGTTGCGCGGTGCGTACTCGTGGGTTCGATTCGCGTCCCACCATGCATGATCGGGTCTCACGACTCCCTGCCGGGTGACGACGCTCTTCATGGCTATCCACAAGGTTCATAGACGGCGTGAACGACGGCGCCAATTTCACCAAACGGGCTCGACACCCGCTCGGCGATCCCCGCATCAATCAACGACTTACCACAATCGGGCGAAACGGCACGCCGATTGCGTATAAGGGGGTATGACACTCGGCCCCCAGAGGTTTGGACTCGTGAGACAGGACTCACGGTTCCCGCGTTACTCGACGTAGGGGGATGAGACGTCCGTAGGCAGTGCTTTTTGTGAGAAAGTGTGTGGCGAATACCTACCCCAGGCCACCCAAGGCCAACTAAACGCCTGCACATCGTTGCTGAGAAGGAAAGTGCTGAAAACGGATGATGATGGGAGCCCGCTCGACGGAGCGGGCTCTTTTAGCATCTCGATCACAAGTTTCTCTCCGAATATCGCCAGGTTGAGGCGTTGAGAATACAACGGATTCGGGCGTACGATTCACGCCCAACGAACATATAAGCCAACCTTTTCATGCTATAATGGGTAATTCCATTGGACGAGGCGCTTCGTCTGCGGCAGACCATCGGCGTCCGATTGGAGGCCGCGATGAGATTATTCCTGACGATACTCCTGGCCATGCTGTTGGGGCTACCCAGCACCGCTCTGGCACAGCGTTCGAAAGACCGGGCCGCTCTGCTCCAGCTTTCCGAGAGGCTGAGGCGAGAGCTCGATAGCAAACGGCCACAGCTCTACTACGATCTTCTCCGCAGCACAGACCCCGCCACGCAGGCGTTGAATCGAGACCCCAACATCCGGTTGATGTATATCGAGGACGGCATGCCGGTCTACTTCGAGGCCCACAACCTCGACGCGGCGAGAACCATCAGTACCGACAAGGTATGGCCAGGTGGGGGCACCGTCTATAATCTGACCGGCGCACAAACACCCGCCGGCCAACTGGCGATCTGGGATGTCGGAGCCGTGCTCGCTAGTCACCCGGAGTTCGGCGGACGCGTAAGGCAGATGGATGATGCGACGGAAGCAGACTATCACGCGACGATGGTTGCGGGCACGATGGTCGCCGCCGGTGTGGACCCGGCCGCGAAAGGCATGTCTTTCGAGGCTCTGTTGGACGCGTATGACTGGAATGATGACGTGGCCGAAATGGCGGTGGCCGCCTCGAACGGGCTCGTAGTCTCGAATCATTCGTACGGCAGGACTGGTGGTTGGTCGCGCGACTGCGAGAACAAGAAATGGTACTGGTACGGGGACCTTACCATTAGCAAAGCCGAGGACTTCAAGTTTGGCTTCTACGGCCCGCAGGCCCGGGCGTGGGACTTCATCGCCTATTATGCGCCCCACTACCTGATCGTCAATTCGGCCGGCAACGACCGAATCGACACCGGCCCGGAACCCGGTGAAAGTCACTATCACTGGTGGAACGGTGCATGGGTCAAGAGTACGGACACGCACCTTCCCGACGGATTCCTGGACGACGGCTACGACACGGTGTCGGGCCAGACCAATGCCAAGAACATCCTGGCGGTCGGTGCGGTTCTCGATATTCCCGGCGGGTATCAGAACCCAGGGGATGTGGTCCAGACCTCGTATAGCAGCTGGGGTCCGACCGACGACGGGCGCATCAAACCGGACATCGTTGCCAACGGCGACTCGTTGTACACACCGACGGCGACGGATACCACGGACTACCTGGGGCTGTCGGGCACCTCCGCCGCCTCACCGAACGTGTCCGGGTCCATCAACCTTCTGGCCGATTACTATCGACAGATCACCGGCCGACTTCCGCTGGCCGCCACCCTCAAAGCGCTCGTGATATCCACCGCCGACGAGGCGGGCGACCACCCGGGCCCCGACTACAGCAACGGATGGGGCCTGATGAACACCGCGAGTGCGGCGGATGCCATTGCAGGAAGAGACCGCATCGCAGAGGCCGAGCTGGTAAACGGCCACGTCAACACGTATCGATTCTCGCTGATCTCGGGTGGCGACATATGCGTAACGATCGTCTGGACGGATCCCCCACCGGGGGCGCTGTTCGTCGAGGCGATCGATCGGCCGGCACGAGTGCTTGTCAACGACCTCGATCTTCGCGTGGAACGGATCGGCTCCGGCGCGGTGAACGAGCCGTGGGTGCTCGACAGAACCGTGCCGGCGGCGCCGGCGACCCGGGGTGATAACGTCGTGGATAATGTCGAGCAGGTCGACATCGCGAACGCCCCGGCCGGCGACTATCGCGTCACGGTGACCCACAAAGGCTCCCTGGCCTGGGGGAGGCAGGCGTATTCGATTGTCTGCTCCGGACCAATGATCGAGTACCTGGTTGCAGACCACCATCGCGCCTGGACAAACGGTGCCGTTGAGATCACGTGGACAATGGCGGATGCACTCTGGCACGAATTCCACGTATCGCGACGGCTTGCATCCGAGCAGACGTTCGAAGCACTGCGCACGTTTGGCGTTGGGGGGCATGATGTAACATTTCGGGACGAGACGGCAGAGTTCGGTAAGACTTATGTTTACCGGGTATCGGCCTGGCTTCTCGGACACGAGGTCGCGGACTTCGAGACATCGATCACAACACCACCGTATCCGTTCGTCTTGCATCAGAATCGTCCCAACCCATTTGGCAGGGCGACCGACATCGATTTCTCGCTGACCGAAGGCGGTCCGGTATCGCTTCGGATCTACGATGTCGCCGGGCGGCTCGTTCGCGTATTGACCGGCGGCGAAAGGGCGGCGGGCGAGTATACGGAGCGGTGGGATGGTCTCGATAACAACGGGCGAAAGGCGGCGAACGGTGTCTATTTCTATCGCCTGATACTCGGGGGGCGGGAGCTCACGAACAGAATGGTTCTGGTGAGGTAGTCATGAGACGGCCGACGAAGAAGATACGGATGCTGATGGCTCTCGCCGCGGTGTGCGCGCTGTGTTTCATGATGGGCTGCAGTGGCGACTACAAAGCGGACGTGGAGTCGAACACGTCGTGGTCGGGTGTGTTTGGCGGCAAGTCCGTCAGCGGGAGCGGCAACAAGACCATCGACCTGCCGGATGAGGGCAGGCAATGCATTCAAATCCAGAAGAACACCGCCAGTGGATTCGTCAAACTAAAGGTCTACGATGCCAGCGCAAGTACGCCCGGCGGAAATTGGAAGGAAACCACAGGGCCGTATGGTTATCTCGACTACTGCTGGGATTTCTGAGGGCGGACGGCGGGTGGGCGCAGCCCACAAGGCAGTCAGCGAAACGGAGAGCGAGTGTTACGGGCCGCCCCCGTCGGTGGTTCTCACAATCGTCCCGCCAACACCGACCACCGTCCCGGTGTTTGCCCCGACTAGCGATATACTATGAAGCAAGTTGGAGGTGCCGCTATACTGGCTCACCCAGGTAGCGCCGCCGTCGGTTGTACGAAGGATCGTCCCCTGATCGCCCACGACGGTCCCCGTATCCGCATCCACAAAACACACACCACGGAGCGCAGCGGTCGTGCCGCTTGTCTGCACGACCCAGTTGACGCCGCCGTTCGTCGTCCGGAGGATCGTGCCCGCATGACCGACGACCGTCCCGTTGCCATTACCCGTGAACGAGACATCGTAAAGATCGGTTGTCGTTCCGCTGATCTGGGCCCCCCAGTTGGCGCCACCGTCGCCGGTTCGAAGAATCACTCCGCCGTATCCGGCGACCATGCCGTGGTCCGAATTAGAGAACGAGACACCCGTGAGTATCGCAGCGGTGCCGCTCGTCTGGCCCAACCACATGTTGCCCCCGTTTGTCGTCCGAAAGATCGCGCCGCCGTGCCCGACCAGCGTCCCCGTTTCCGCGCTCGTCATGGAGACATCCCAGAACTCCTGCCACAAACCGGCGGTCACGATCGTCCACGTAGCGCCCCCGGTCGTCGTTCGTAGAACGATGCCCTTGTCGCCAACGGCCACCCCCGTGTTGGCATCCCCGAACGAGACGCCGTAGAGCGAGTAACCGACACCACTGGGGATGCTCATCCAGGTGGCTCCCCCGTTCGTCGTCCGAAGGATCATGCCGCCATCGCCGACCACGATGCCCCGGTTCGCGTCGACAAACGCTACATCCCGGAAGTGGGTCGACCCACCACTGCCCTGACGTAGCCAGGTGGCACCACCATCGGTAGTCTGCAAGGTCGTGCCGAATTCACCGACGGCCGTCCCCGTATTGGCATCGGCGAACGAGACACCACGGAGGGTCTGCCCCGTGCCACTGCTCTGTCGTATCCATGCGGAGCCGCCGTTCGTCGTCCGGATGATGATGCCCGATTCACCAACGATCGTCCCATTGTTCGCGTCGGTGAACGAGACATCGAGAAGCGCGGATGTGGTGCCGCTAACCTTGCTCCTCCAGCTCATGCCCCCATTCATCGTCTCGATAATCGTGCCACCATACCCCACGGCCGTCCCCGTGTCCGCAGAGGTGAACGAGACGGCGGTGAGTTGGTCGAAAACATTGCTGGTCTGGCCCACCCAGTTGGCGCCGCCGTCCGTCGTCCGGACGATAGCACCACCGCTGCCGACGGCCGTCCCCGTGTCCGCAGAGGTGAACGAAACCCCCCACAAGATTGCTCCAGTACTGCTGTTCTGGGCTACCCAGTTGGCGCCGCCGTCCGTCGTGCGCAGGATTTCGTTGCCGCCGACGGCCGTCCCCGTGTCCGCGTCGATGAGCGAGACATCCATGAGGTGGGTCAGCGTGCCGCTATCCTGGCTCACCCATGTGGCGCCGCCGTCCGTCGTTCGGAGGATCGTGCCCCCGAAACCGACCACCGTCCCCGTGTTCGTATCGATGAACGAGACACCCAAGAGTTGCTGTGTGGTGCCGCTGGTCTGGCTTACCCAGGTGGCACCCCCGTTTGTCGTTCGGAGGATGGTGCCGGCACTGCCAACAGCCGTCCCCGTGTTTGCATCGGTGAACGACACGTCGTTCAACGCGTTTCCTGGGGGGAGTGGGTTTTGCCAGAACCAGCCACTGGGTGAGGGTGGGGGCGGCTGCGGCCGGACAGGATCTGAGTCGTCGCTGCACGAGGTCATCGCAGCGGAAAGCACAAGGGCGATAATGACGTGT
>CBDVBZ010000139.1:0-8650 GCA_965372355.1 uncultured bacterium
CCAGCCGCGCGGCTGTCGCGCCGTAGAGGTGTGCCGTGACATTGTGCGAGTGCACGATGTCCGCGCCCTGGAGCAGCCTGCGCAGTCTGAGGATCAGCGACACGTCGATGCCACGGCGCCGGGAGAGAAGCGTTACAGGCACGCCCTGGTTTCGCAACCGCGCAACCATCGTGCGGTGGTAGCCGTCGTCGACGTCGTCCACGCAGTAGACAGCGCAGTCGATCCCGCCCCTCATGAGCTGTGGAACGAGCACCGCCACGAGGTTCTCGAGCCCGCCGACCTTGAAGTTCAGGAGGACGTGGGCCACGCGGTACGGCGGGGCCCGACGGGCTCCGGCGGGCCGCTCGGGCTGTGGGTCACTGGGTTGTTCGTCGTGCATTCTGAAGGGTAATCGGCAGAAGTCGAATTTTCTCGGATTGATAACAGGTTTCGCGCATTCGCAATGTAGGTATACCACGTTGTTTGATTTGGTGGCAATAGTCCGGACTCGGGTGCGGTGAGGGCCACAACTCCAGGGCTGTCAGGCTGCAAGGATGTGACCAGGCGACACCGGCCCAGGAGATGGGGAGGGCGTGCGTACAAGTGCCGGATAACTCGTTTGATGGCATAGGAATTGCAGATTCTGCCTGCATTGTTTCATGACGTCGCCAGGGGACCATCAACCGCGCAGGCTTGAGCCATGATCCGGATAGAAAAGTACCAGGACATCATCTTTGCCACGATGGCGCACATCACAAGCCTGACCATCGGTGGCACGGCCAAACATGCAATTTTTGAAAAGCTGATCAATGGGTGCCTGGTCGCGCTCGAGGCCGAGCGGGTCTACCTTCTCGAGATGAGTGAGGAGGCCATCACACGATACTGGAAGTCCAAGACGGAAGGTGATGGCGAGCTGCATACCGAGGTCATCGATGAGACCCCAGGGCTCAAGAACTGGCTGCTCAAGGAGATGGGGGAAGGCGAATCGATAGGGAAAGGCCAGGAGCTGGCCTTCGACCTGCCCATGGTCGCGCAACGCGTCCTGGACGACGACGAGGCGAGCCGGATGGTGCTATCAGCCCCGCTTATCGGCAAGAAGTCCTTCTTCGGACTGCTCCTGGCCATCCAGGAGGGAAAAGGGGGTCCGTACACCCGGGAGGACGAGCAGCTGATCACGGTGCTTGCGAACCAGGCAGCAATTGTGTTAGAAAACCACCGGCTGTATCAGAAGCTCGAGAAAGAAGCGATCACCGACGGACTGACGGGCGTATATAACTACAGGTTCCTGATGACCACCCTGGAGAAGGAAATCCAGCGCGCCCGCCGCTTCAAGGAGACGTTCAGCTTCGTCATGATGGATGTCGACAATCTCAAGGAATACAACGATCAGAGGGGACATCTCTACGGGAGCGAGGCACTCAAGACAATCGCGTCTATCCTGAAAGACACGTGCCGTCAAATCGACTTCGTGAGCAAATACGGCGGTGACGAATTCGGCATCATCCTGCTGCAGACCGACATGGACGGAGCGAGGATCGTTACCGAACGGGTGATCGCGGTGGTGGCCGACCACGTGTTCGAAAAGAACGCAAAGGGCCTGTTGACCTGCAGCGCCGGGATCTCATTGTTTCCCGATGACGGAGACACCGTGAGGGACATCGTGGCCAGCGCCGACAAGGCGTTGTATGAGGCGAAGCATCGTGGCAAGAACCAGGTGCTGACGACGGGGGAACTGGGTCACCGAGAGATTACGAAGTAGAGACGGGCTCCACGGTCATCGCACTAGACAAGCAATCGTTTTCACTGTAATTTGCCAGATAGAATACTGTATCCTGTGCACACGAAAGGATGCGCTAAGTGTCACTTATCGAAAAACTGAAAAACCACGAGGCGACAATCGGTGTCATAGGACTCGGCTATGTGGGACTTCCCCTGATCGTTGAGTTCGCCCGGGCCGGTTTCGATGCCGTCGGAATCGATGTTGACCACAGCAAAGTCTCGGAGGTCAACGCGGGCCGGAGCTATATCGGCGACGTTGCGACCGAGACATTGAGCGAGGTCGTGAACAGCGGCAAGTTGCGGGCGACGACGGATTTCTCGGTGCTTGCCGATGTCGATACACTCAACATCTGCGTGCCGACACCACTGAGAAAAACCAGGGACCCGGATATCTCGTATGTCGTGAATGCCGTGGAAGAGGTTCGGAAATACCTCCACGAGGGGCAGCTGATCATACTCGAAAGCACGACCTATCCGGGGACGACCGAAGAGGTGATACTCCCGATTCTGGCCGATAGCGGGTTAGAGGTGGGCGTGGATTACTATCTGGCGTTTTCGCCCGAGCGCGTGGATCCCGGCAACGAGAAGTACGGGACGCGCAATATCCCCAAGGTCGTTGGTGGCGTCAGCGAGGCGTGTACGGAAGTTGCGTGCGAGCTCTACCGGTCGACCTCGATCCAGACCGTGCCGGTTAGCTCGACGAATGTCGCCGAGACGGTGAAGCTGCTCGAGAACACATTTCGCAGCGTCAACATTGGTCTCGTAAACGAAATCGCGATGATGTGTAACAAAATGGGTATAGACGTCTGGGAGGTGATCGATGCGGCCGCGACAAAGCCGTTTGGCTTTATGCCGTTCTACCCGGGCCCCGGTTTGGGCGGGCATTGCATTCCCATAGATCCGTTCTACCTTTCCTGGAAGGCAAAACTCAGTGGCTTCGAGGCCCGTTTTATCGATCTGGCCGGACAGGTGAACGGCGCCATGCCGGCGTACGTCGTGACAAAGATCTCGGGCGCATTGAACCAGCTGAAGAAGAGCGTCAACGGATCACGCGTACTGATACTCGGTGTATCGTACAAAGCGGATATCGACGACATCCGCGAGTCGCCGGCGCTCGATGTGATTCGATTGTTGATTCAGAGGGGAGCCGAGGTTCTCTACCACGATCCACTCATCGAGGATGGACTCGAAGAGCTCTCGGGTGCGGAGCGGATATCGCTCGACCCGGGCGTGCTTCGGAGTATCGACTGTGCTGCTATCATCACGAATCACTCATCTGTTCCGTACGAAACGGTCCTCGAGAACGTTCCCATCGTTGTTGATACCCGGAACGTGTTGAAGAACATCTCGTCCGATAAAATCGTAAGGCTGTAAATTTATATGAAGGTAGCTCCATTCTCTCCGTGTCTCAGGGAGGATCCTTGATGTCCACGTATCTTGTCACCGGTGCCGCAGGGTTCATCGGGTCCCATATTGCAGAGAAACTCGTGTCCGACGGCCACACCGTTCGCGTTCTGGACAACCTGTCAACGGGCAAACGTGAGAATTTGCGCGTTCTCGGCGACGCCGTTACATTTATCGAGGGTGATATCCGCGACACGGCGGTTGTTGACGACGCGGTGGGTGGAGCGGACTACGTCATCCACCAGGCCGCGCTCGCCTCGGTGCCCCGGAGTATCGAGGACCCGACGAGCACGAACGAGGTCAACGTCCAGGGCACGCTGAATCTGCTGGAATCCGCCAGGAAGGCGTCGGTGAAGCGATTTGTATACGCGTCGTCATCATCGGTCTACGGCGACAGCGAGGTGCTCCCCAAAACGGAGGATATGCTCCCGGAACCAAAGTCGCCGTACGCTGTTTCAAAACTGGCGGCGGAATATTACTGCCGGGTCTACAGCGAGATCCACGGCTTGCCGACGGTGAGCTTGAGATACTTCAACGTTTTTGGACCCCGCCAGGATCCGGGCTCGCAGTACGCCGCCGTTGTGCCGATCTTCGTGACCTCGTTGTTGGCCGGCCGCTCGGCTACTATATTTGGGGACGGGGAACAGTCGCGGGATTTTACGTATGTGACCAACGTTGTTGCCGCCAATCTGCTGGTATGCAATAGCGAATCGACCGGGCGGCGGGTCTACAACGTGGCCTGCGGGGAGAGATTTACATTGAACTCGTTGCACCAACGACTTGAGGATATTACGGGTAGCGGAGTGAACCCGACCTATGGCGATCCCAGGATTGGGGATGTCAAGCATTCCCAGGCTTCGATAGAGGCCATCCGAAAAGACGTGGGATATGCCCCGACTGTGGGTTTCGATGACGGCCTCTCGCTCACATGTGAGTGGTATCGACAGGCCGTCTGAGGCAGGTGATTGCGCAATGTTCAGGCAATTCGTCACATGGGTTGTTATTGCTTTGATGATCGGTGCCTGGCCGGCAAGCGCGTATTGTCAGGCTAGAACCACTGCGTCGACGGATTATCGCATCAAGCCCGGCGATCAGATCTTCGTGTCGGTGCCCCAGCGTCCTGCTTTGAACCGCCGGTTGAAGGTCGACGCGGAAGGCAACATCGATCTCCCCGTTGTCGGCAAAGTGTCCGCCTCGGGGCTCACGGTGGCAGAGTTTCAGGCGGAACTCGTCCGTGCCGTTGGGGAGGTCTACCCGAGCATCAGCGAAGTCCGCGCCACGATTGAGGACATCGCCGGACAGAGCATCTATGTGTCGGGAATGGTCGGGAAACCCGGCAAGTACGATTTCGACGAACCGACGAACCTTTGGGAGGCCATCCGCGAAGCGGGGGGACCGCGCCCGGGTGCCGTCCTGAGGGAAGTCCAGGTCGTCAGTGATGATTCGAGAGGCGGCAAGACGACGGTTGTTAATGTGCAGCAGGCACTGGAGCTGGGTTCCATCGAGACGCTCCCGATACTGGAGGATGGTGACACGGTCATCATTCCACGGGAAGAGGACAGGTATACGGGGTCGGAAGGGGTCAGTGTGATCGGCGCCGTGAACAACCCGGGGATCTACCGCTTGCAGGGACGCCAGGACCTAATGAGCGCCGTACTCTCGGCCGGGGGGCCGACGAGGCGCGCGAAGCTCAGCGCGGTTCGGGTGATCCGGGTACGCGAGGATGGTGCCCATGTCACAGAGATCATTGACCTGGAACGGTTCCTCGACACCGGTGATGCACTGGCGAACCCAATCATGTCGCCCGGATTCACGGTGAGCGTGCCGGAGCAGAACGCGGTAGCCTACCAATTCAAGAACAACGCGGGACTCGCATTGGGTATCATAACATCCGTGTTGAGCGTCGCGTGGCTGGTTATTCGTATTCAAGATCGAAGTTAGGACGGAGCGCGGATGCGACCGGTTGCGCAAGAGAGTCAAACAACCAACCAGGGATTCAACCTGACCGAGTACTGGCGAATCCTCTGGCGCAAGAAACACTTTGTCCTGATTCCCACCCTCCTCGCCGGTGTGATTGCCGTGATCGGTGTCCGTTTTATAGCGCCCGTGTACAGGTCGTCATCCTTGATTTCGATCGAGGACCAGAGCTACTTGAGCCGTGAGGTGGAGCAGTTGGCCAATGTGTCGGCCTCCGCCAGGCGTCGCCTCGAAGACGAGGATACGCTGGCGAAGATCGAGGCCGAGCTGCGCAGCACGGCCTATCTGAATCAGCTGATCGAGCGTCTGGGTCTCGCCGACGATCCGGATCTAATCGCGGCGGCCCGGGCAGACCAGGCAACGACGTATCCCGACCAGAGTGTCGAAGACCTCGTGCTGTTGAGGCTCAGAGGCCGGTTGAAGAACAAGTTCAAGGTGAAACTCACCGGCCCCGCCATGTTCAAGATATCTGCTTACGACTACAGCCCGGATGCGTGTTACGTCCTGGCCAACGCGGCAACGAACGCGTTCGCCGACTATCAACGGGCGAAACAACTCAGGGGGCTCGAGGAGGCCGGCGAATTCGGAGAGGAGCAGCTCGCTGTTTACAAACAGCGTCTGGAGGAGTCCGAACTCAAGCTCGAAAGGCTCAATAAGCGGGTGGCGAGATGGAGGGCGGAGGACAATCCGGTCAGCGAGCAGAGCCTCCGCTACGCGGAGACGCACAAACAACAGTTGATCCTCAGAATCAGGGACATCGAGGATATCATCTCGGGCGTTCGTGGCAGACTTAACAGCCTGATCGGCGTGGTTCCGAACAACCAGGATATCTGGGACGACCCGCAGCTGGTGGATATCTGGGACGGGTTGATTGCCAACCGCGAAACGGTGCTTCGCCTCGAGCTCGAAGGTCGTTCCGTCACGACTCAGGACTGGCAGGAGAGCACCGATGGCATCTTCCGCGATGAGCAGGCGCTACAGAGACGACTGTCCGCGCTCGTAGAGATCCATCATGGCGATATCCCTGTGGATAGCCGGCCGCTGGTGGTCGAGTATCTCTACCAGATCGCACAGTTGGAGAGCTACCGGGCGCAGCTGGCAAAGCTCGAATCGCATGTCATCACTTACGAACGTAAGCTGGGTGAGCTGCCCGAGTTGGAAATGCAGCTTGTGAGGCTCGAGGAGGGAGTGCGTACGGACCGGGAGCTGTACAATTCGTTTCTTCGGGCAAAGACCTCGACGCAGATCGGCCAGGCCTTTCGCCAGACCAACCTGGGCGGCACGGTCCAGGTCATGGAGAAAGCAAAGCGGCCCTCGAGCCCGTTCAAACCGAACAAACAGGCGATCATTATTCTGGCGCTCGCGTTTGGAATGGGAGTTGGCGCGGCGGGTCTGGTATTCTCCGAGTTTGCGGATACATCGTTTAGCAATGTTACGGAAATAGAAGAAATGCTGGGTCTTCGGGTTCTGGGAACGATCCCTCATATTGATTCCGGGGCGAAGTGGAAGCGGATGAGGTTGAGGAAAGTGGCGCTGATCTGGTCGGCGGTTTCGGTGGTGGTCATCGCGGTCGCTCTCTTTGGATTCTATTATTACGGCAAGGTCAGCGCAAAGCAGGCGATAGACGTCTATCTGTCGCCCTCGGCGCAGAAGGTGGACAAGTAGCATGAAGGACCAGAAGAGCGGCGATAACGTCTTCAGAGAATACGGACCGGAATCACCGATCGCGACAGAACTTCGCAGGCTCTACAACAACCTGCGCAGGGACGGGAATGGCCCCAAACGCAAATCGTTCCTCGTGACGAGTGCGACCCGTGGCGAGGGCAAGAGCACGATCGCGGCGTATCTGGCCATGACCATCGCACAGTTTCCCAGCAAGAAAGTCCTGGTCGTGGACGCAGATTTGAGGAGACCGAAGGTTCATCAGCTTTTCGGTGTCGATAACTACGAAGGGCTCACCGAGTGTCTGAGTCACGCGATCGACCCCCTGAAGACGGTACAGAAAACCGAGCTGGATAACCTGGATGTGATCACGTCCGGTGGTCCGACGCGGGTGCCATCGCGGCTCTTCGAATCGGATCTTCTTTCCGAATTCCTGGCGAAGGTGCAGTTCTATTACGATATTATCCTGGTGGACAGCCCGCCGGTTCTCGCGGTCAGCGATACGCTTTTTCTGTGCGCCGGCGTGGATGCCGTGCTCTATGTGGTCATCGCCGGTGTCACGCCCAGGCAGGTCGCCTTACGAGCGAAGGATGTCCTGCTGGATTCTCAGGCAAACATCGCTGGGGTTGTCGTCAACAATGTGACGGGCGCCTTGCCCTATTATTACGACTACGCATACTACGGTGCCTCCAAAGAGGAAAAGAAGACCCGCTCGCGCCGCTGAGATTTCCCGGTCATGACCTGACGGCCGGTGTCCGCCGGACACACACAAAAACCGGATCCGTTCGCACCCCTGGACGATTCCCATGAGAATCTTGATCTCGACACGGATCTTCCCGAACCGTCTGGATGACACGCGGGGGATCTATATTCTCAAACAGGCGATCGGTCTCGCCAGGCACGCCGACGTCCGGGTGGTCTCACCGGTCCCGTGGGTGCCGCCTTTCTTAAGGACAAAACACTACGCCGACTACGCCCGGATCCCTGAAAACGATACGATTGGCGGGCTGGATGTCACGTACCCGCGGTTCTTTGTGACCCCGAAGGTGGCGCGTTTCTTGCATGGGCAGTTCGCCGCAACTTCTTTGATGACAAGGTATAAGGGCATTGTCGATGAATTCCAGCCCGATGTGATTCTGGGCTTCTTCGCTTACCCGGACGGTTTCTTCAACGTTCGAATCGCCAAGCGATTTCGGTTGCCCGTGATGTGCGGTGTGCTCGGGAGCGACATTAATGTTATGGCGGC
The DNA here is from genome assembly GCA_965372355.1 of uncultured bacterium. Taxonomy (GTDB): domain Bacteria; phylum Krumholzibacteriota; class Krumholzibacteriia; order WVZY01; family WVZY01; genus CBDVBZ01. Next base: position 8,048 of record CBDVBZ010000139.1, read on the forward strand.
GCGCGGACTCCAGCGCATGGTGATCGGGCGGGCGATGATGGCGACGGACAGAATTCTGTCGGTGAGCGGGGCGCTGAAGGATGAGGTCATCAAGCTCGGTGTCCCCGAACGGAGAGTCGTTGTGATCCCCAACGGGATCGACCTGGAGCAGTTTGCGGTTATCGAGCAGTCGGAGGCCCGCTCAAGGCTCGGGTTGGACGGCAACGGAAGGATCGTGCTGTGCGTGAGTCGGCTGAGCCACGAGAAGGGCATCGATGTCCTTCTCAAGGCATTCAGCGAGGTCGCTGAGCCGGAGACCACACTGGTTGTCGTGGGTGACGGCGATCAAAAGGGAGAGCTCGAGGGTCTGATCGGCGAGCTCAACCTGGGCGATCGCGTGCGGCTGACTGGGAGAAGGCCCCATACGGAAATCCCGCTGTGGATGAGCGCTTCGGACCTCGTGGTGCTCCCCAGCCGACTGGAGGGACATCCCAACGTGGTGGTCGAGGCGCACGCGTGCGGAAAACCGGTTGTGGCCACGCGTGTCGGCGGTGTGCCGGAGGCCATCCGGTCGGACGACCACGGTCTGCTCGTGGACCGGGATGATCCCGCAGCACTGGCCGA
>CBDVBZ010000140.1:0-8645 GCA_965372355.1 uncultured bacterium
CTGCTTCGTCACGCCCTTTTGGCGCCAGGTCCATATAGTGGTATGCGAGGTTCAACATGTCCAACCCGCGCGCATAGCACGAGTACGTATGGAATACCTCACCCTCCTGGTTCTTGTAGAACACACTGACTCCTGGTGCCTCTTCGCTGGGAAACGTGCCTTTGCGGTAATTGTAGAACAGCTCACCCTTCTTCATCTCATCGGGTGTAAATGACACGTGATGGTCATGATTGAAGTCACTTTCAAACGATGAAGCCCATTTGAAATCCCAACCCATGCGTTTCTTGTAGGCATCCAGCATTTCGAGCGGCGCCCTGGACACGGCAATCATCGTGATGTCTCGATGCTCGAGATGAATGCCAATGCCATTGAAGTTGTCGGCCCAAAACGAGCAGCTCGGACAACCTTCCTTCCACTCCGGCCCGTACATGAAGTGATAGATGATCAACTGGCTTCGACCCTCGAAGAGATCCGCGAGTGTCTCCTTGCCGTTCGGACTATCGAATACATACTCCTTGTCGACCTTCACCCATGGGAGTGCCCGCCGCTGCTCGCTCAACTCGTCGCGCAGTCGAGTAAATGCCTTCTCTTTTGCGAGAAGCTCCTTGCGGGCAGCCAGCCATTCGTCTCTCGAAACGGTTTTGCGGTCTTGCATGTTAACGCTCCTTTTCACGGGAAAGTCGGCGCTCAATTCTTGTCATCCTTGAACTTTTTGTGCCAATGGTCCCGTCGCAAAAGGGTTTGTTCTTCGAACCACCACACCGGCACAGGGTGAAGTGCTCGGTTGAAGCACCTTCCCCGTGCGCTGTATCGTTAAGATCGGGTCCCCCGGACACGACGTAGGGGCCGTCTGGCGCGATAAAGATAGCCGGCTCGCCTTCCCGGTCGCGGTGCTCGACGCCACCCGCCGAGTAGCTCAATGCTCCCGACGGACACTTCCGGATCGTTGCGATGACCTCTTCACGACTCGCGGCGCTTGGATCCATCCACGGCTCTTGCTTCAAGCGAAAAACCGCCGGGAGACCATTCGCAACCTCTCCCTAATCCATGCTGAACTCCAGGCCCCAATCCCACGGATTGATAGACTCTCGCTTCATGAGGGTTTCTTTCTGCTTTTTTGTTTGGGGGTGTCACACCACGCGCTGGGGACACCAAGGATAACTGCTTATACCGCAATTTGTGGCAGTTGTAAAGGCTATGAGCCCGTTTTTCTCGTCGTCGGAACGGGCCTGATGTGCTTGATTGACTCCTGGCCCGTGGATATGCAAATATGTGCTGCGGTAAGCATTCATGCACAAAGGACACACCAGAAAGAGAGACGGAACCTCAATGCCAGCAGTGATCCAGAAAAAGAAGAAGAAACGCAAAAAAGGACCCGAATCAAAGGATCTGCATCGTCTCTATGAACTGGCCGTACAGAGCCCCGATGCCAACCTCGATTTCTGTGATCGGATCTACAAAAAGAAAAACGGTAAACGAGCGAAGCTTCTCAGAGAGGACTTCTGCGGCACGGCCTTTCTGTCCGTGGATTGGATCGGGCGACGCAAGGACAACAGCGCCATTGGCGTCGATCTCGACAAGGAGACGCTCGATTGGGGCAGGGAACACAACATCGAACCGCTGGGCGAGGATGCCTCACGCGTCGAGCTCATCCGTGCCGATGTCCGATCGGTTCAAAAGCCCAAGGCCGACATTATCGTCGCGTTCAACTTTTCCTATTACATATTCAAGACGGTCCCCGACCTGCGCGCCTACTTCAGTGCCGCGCGCAAATCACTCGCGCCGGGTGGGATATTCGTCCTCGATATGTTTGGTGGCTGGGAAGCTCAGATGGATGTGACAGACAAGACACGCTACACGGGCTTCACGTATATCTGGGATCAAAAGGGTTTCGATCCGGTGACCAACAACGCGGTCTTCAACATCCATTTCAGATTTCACGATGGCGGTGGTATCAAGAAGGCATTTGTCTACGACTGGCGGCTGTGGACGATTCCTGAGGTGCGTGACGCTCTGGAGTCGGTCGGATTCAAATCGGTCGAGGTCTACTGGGAGGGTGCCGATGAGGACGGCGAAGGCGACGGTATCTTTCGCCGTATCCACAAGGCCGAGAACTGCCCGGGTTGGAATGCGTTTATTGTCGCCACGGAGTAAGCACCCCCATCGCGGGTCCTATCACCGAACAGCCCACACGTGCTTGCTAACGCCCTTCCAGGACAGGCTGCGCGGCGGAGCGGAACGGCGCCACTCGCGACAGCAGAGAGGCTAAACGATGAGCCGCTCCGCACACGGGACCGGACTCTCTCACGGATTGCGAGGCCTCTCGTGCTTCATCCGTTGGAAGTAATCGCCGTATTCCCGCTTCGCCATTCTCGAGAGAAACAGGATGCCGATGAGGTTCGGGATGGCCATGAATCCGTTGGACACATCGGCCATCGCCCACACGAGCGGCAATGAGAGCGTCGCACCGATAAAGCTGAAGATCACGAAGAGTATCCGGTACGGTTTGATGGCGCCCGGGCCCCACAGAAAATGCACGCAACGATCCCCGTAATAAGACCACGTAATCATCGTCGAGTAGGCAAAGAGCGGCACCGCCAGAGTGACAATATAGTGCCCACCGCTAAAGACAGATGACAGTCCTTGCTCGAACGCCCACGCGGTGAGCGCCGCCCCGTTGAGCAAGTTGCCATCGGCATCGAAGCCGCTGTGCCAGGCGCCGGTGGAGACGATCACGATCCCGGTGACCGTGCACACCACGATCGTATCGATGAACGGCCCGATCTGCGCGACGATTCCCTCGCGAACGGACTCTCTCGTCTTCGCCGCCGCGTGTGCGATCGGGGCGGAACCCTGTCCCGCCTCGTTGGAGAACAACCCCCGTTTGGCGCCCCATGTCAGGGCGATCAAAAACGTGGAGCCGGCAAAACCGCCGATCTCGCCCTGGGGGGTAAAGGCTTTTGTGAAGATGAGGTCGAGTGCCTGGGGCAATTGATCCGCATTGAGCACGATGACGGTGAGGCCGCCGAGCATGTAGACCGCCCCCATCACCGGTACCAGCTTGGAAGCGACCCGGCCGATTCGCCGGATGCCGCCGATGATCACGATTCCGATTAGCGACGCCATCAGCAGCCCCGTTACATACGTGGGGATCGAGAGGTCTTCTTTGAGGATCTGACTAACCGTGTTGGACTGCACCATATCCGACGAGCCAAGACTCGCAAACGCGGCCAGAAACGCAAACGTCACACCCAACCATTTCCAATTCCCACCCATCCCGTTGGCGATGTAATACATCGGTCCGCCGGACGCCGTGCCATCGGGGTTGATCACACGGTGGCGATGCGCGAGATAGCATTCCACGCCCTTGGTCGCCATCCCGAAGAACGCCGTGACCCACATCCAGAAGAGCGCGCCGGGGCCGCCGTAGTGGATCGCCGCGGCAACACCCGCGATGTTACCGATGCCGATGGTCGCGGAGAGCGCCGATGACAGAGCCTGGAAATGGCTCAGATCCCCCTCTTCGTCGGGGTCGTCGTAGTGGCCCTTGATCACCTCGATGCTGTGTCTGAACTTGCGGATCTGGACGAACCGGAGATAGAAGGTCAGAAACACACCGGTGCCAATGAGAAGAACGAGAAACGGGACGCCCCAGACGATTCCGTTGAGGATCTCGACGACGTGCTCCCACTTCTCGACAAAACTTGCAAGGGACTCGGACATATAGGGAATGTTGGGTTCGGGTTGACGCGTCAGGGTGCCTGGTGCGCCCGGACGACATTGACCATCCGGATGACCGATCCGACGACGAGTACAAGACCCGCGATGATCATAATGAGAATACCGGCAATCGGCGGCGAGCGAAACCGCACGGACACATCCACGGTCGCAACCATCTCCGCCCGGTCGAAACCCGTCCACACAGCCGTGAGCGTCGCGATACCCGCCTCGGTGGGGACCCAATCGATACCGCCATCTTGCCCGGATCTACCGATTGCCTCGACGCTGCTCACGCTGCTCCCCGGCCGGTACGTGACTTCGATTCTCGCGCCGGCAACAGGCTGGCCCGACGGGTCCATGACGATGAGACGAACCTCTTCGCCCTTCGTTGGAAACTTCTTTTTTACGATGACGGATCCCTGCGCGACCGCATCACCGGCGCCCCACACCAGAGCCATCGCAAGGACGACAAGTAAACGGCTATTCTTCGGTGTGTTCATACTCACCTTTTTGCGTCAGGATCCAAGCCAGAATCGTACATGCTCCGAACCAGACTACGAGAACAATGAACGGCAGTAACCGAAGAAATCCGTACCCCTCGCCGTAGTTGCCGCTGTAACGGGTACCATAGAGGCCATCCCTGAACTCGCCGACGAGCCCGTACGCCAGAACGTAGAGGAGCAGCGCCGGTATCACGAACTTGATGGCCACATCGAACCACACACCCAGTTTGATCCTTGAGTTCTCGTTTAGATGCTCGCGGATCTTGTCCGGGCCCATGATCCACCCCACGAACAGACACTCGATCACCCCGATCGCCAGCAAACCGTACGAGAACACCCAGTGGTCGACGAGATCGAGAAGCGTCAGGCCCAGCGTGCCGTGGTCTTCGAGCCCGGGGTTGATCACCTGGGGCAGGGCGAAGCAGGTGCTGCCGACAAATCCGGCCGCCGCGGCGATCGTGATCGTCTTTTTCCGCGACCAGCGGAACTTATCGCGCATCGACGATACCAGCGCTTCCACGAGGGACACCGAAGACGTCAGCCCCGCGAGGAGCAGGAGGGCGAAGAATAGCACACCGAAGATGGCCACAGAATCGGTGGGCAGTTCGCCGATTCCGCGCGGGACGACAAAAAACATCATGTTGAGCGTGCTGGCTTGAGGGACGATCGCAAACGCGAAGAGTAAGGAGAAAATGGCAAGACCGGCGATGTACTCAAAACCGCAGTTGAGTAGCGATGTGATTACCGAATTTTGCGTCAGATCGCTTTTTTTGGGCAAATAGGATGCGTAGGCCGTCATGATGCCGAAACCCAGCGAGAGGGTAAAGAATATCTGTCCAAACGCCCCCTGCCAGACCGCGGGGTTCTTCATTACTGAGAAATCGGGTGTGAAGAGCAGATACACCCCTTGAATCCCGTTATCCAGTGTCAAACCACGGATGATCAGGATAACCATGAACACCCACATCAGGGGAACGAACACCTTGGTGACCGGCTCGATGCTTTCCACGCCCTTGCGGACGATCAGGATATTAAAGAACCAGACGAGCGCGACGTAGAGCACCGGCTTCCACGTGGACAGCATGTCGAAAAAATACGCAGCAGGACCGGGGAGCTCGCCGGCGGCGCGTCCAAAGGCCGGAACGGCTATCGAAGTCTGCCACAGAGCCCCAAAGGAGCCAATCAGCATGCCCACGACCCAGGAGAGGATCGTGATGTAATACATGGTCAGAAAGCTGGCATTGAGATTCGCCCACCACCCACAGAACTCGCCGCGTTTACCGGCGATCCTGTAGAGCGATTCGGGAAAGGCCCGGCCAGAAAAACCGCCGAGACCGAACTCCAGAATCATGACCGGAATGCCGATGACGAACAGCGCAAAAAGGTACGGGAGATAGAAAGCGCCCCCGCCGAAGCGGTAGGCGTTTGCGGAAAAGAAAACGATGTTGCCGAGGCCGATGGCCGTGCCGGACGCCGCAAGGATAAAACCGACCCGGGTCTTCCATTGGCCGCGCACAATGTGTTTTTGCGGCAAAGGTTCCCCCCGACTCAATGTTTGGATGTGTGGAAATGATGACTATATCTCCGGGAACTTCTGTCTGTCAAGGTGTTTAGCCGATCGTGAACGCTTTGCGGAAGGGTTGGGTGGGTGGCCCAGGGCGTCGGTTCTACCTTGTGTTCTGACTGTTGATAATGGATACTCGGAATGGGTAAATCGATTGTTTAAAACGCCGCGTGCTCGGTGGTCGCACAGGAGGTACGATCCATGCGCTTCGTTGTCTATGGCGCTGGCGCTGTGGGGGGTGTGCTCGGGGGGCATCTCACCCGCGGCAAGCACGACGTGTTGCTAATCTGCCGGGATGCGCACGCGAAAGCGATCGGTGAGCAAAACGGTCTCCGAATGAAATCGGCGACCGGTGACTACTTCGCTCCGCTTGACGTGGCGACCTCGGTGGCGGCAACTCATTTCGATGAAGATACTTGCGTCTTGTTCGTTCCCAAATCGAACGATACGCCCACGTGCGTCGAAGAGCTTGCCACACACGCTCCGCGAGACGTTCCTGTCGTGAGTTTTCAGAACGGAATCGACAACGAGCGGATCATCGCGGAGAAGTTCACGAACGTCTACGGAGGCGTTTGCAGGATGACCTGTTCCTTCCTTCATCCGGGACAAGTGTCCTTTCGCCAGTTCGGCCGCGTCATTGTCGGCAAGTATCCGAAGGGTGCTCACGCTTACCCAAAGAAACTTGCCAAGATTTTCGAGTCGGCGGGTTTTAAGGTATCGGTGTCGAACAGCATCATGTGCGACAAATGGCTGAAGCTCACGACGAATCTGCAGAGTGCCTTCAACGCGCTGATTGACGATAGGGATCACGACTCGCCGGAATTTCTCCAGCTGAAAGTGGGCGTACTCGAGGAAGCGAAGCGTGTTCTGACGGCCGACAAGATTCGCGCGAAATCGTGTGACGGAGGGGATTTCTCGCTCAAAGAGATGATCAACGAACTCAAGAAACCGCGGGCGGCGAGGTACGCCTCGTCGGTGAGGGTCAACAACTCGACCTGGCAGAATCTGTATTTGAAAAGAGAAAGCGTGGAGAACGAGTTCTTCCATGGCCCCATTATTCAATTGGGCGGTAAGTACGGCGTCGCCGTTCCCTACAATGAAGTTGCTCTGGAACTGGTGACGCGGAGTTGTCGCGAGAAGACCGGCCCCGGTCAGCTTCGCGCCGCAGAAATCGTTGACCTCGTCCAGAATCGGGGGGCGAAGAGTTGAAGGCCCTCCTATCCACGATTGTGCTCACAGTAATTCTGGTGGGCGCGGTGATCTATCTCCAGTCCCTTCCGCATCGAGAGCCAGAGGTTGCAACGCAACCGGCCAAGCCACCGCCGATAGAGACAGCTATCGAGGCGGAGTCGCAATCGATGGCCGTCAAAAGCGCGCCCGCCCCGCAATCGAACCTTGCTCCAGAGGTGCTCGCGCAGGTGAACCGTGACGCCCTCTTCAAGACGGGCAGCGAGTTGCTCGATCTGTGGCACTTGCCCGAGGCGATCGAGGTCTTTGAGACACTCGTGGAAGATAATCCCGAGCACGAGGAGGGGCTTCTCCGTCTGGTCGAGTGCTACTCGCATCCAATGGTTGGTGCTGAACGTCGAGCGGAGGAATGCTGGAATCGGGCGTGGGATCTTGCAGAGGCAACTCGCGGGGACACGACTCTGGTGTCGGCCTTTCGATCTCTTTTTATCGATTATATGCCCACCGCTGCGATCGCCGGTTTGACCGAGATCGTCGACCGCGATGGTGAGAACGTGGATGCACGGGTGCTTCTTGCGAGATCATTGCTCATGAACGGTGACCCCAGTGAGGCGGAGCGTTATCTCCGGGCGCTTCTGGAAGGCGATCAGAGTCTTGGGCGGGTCCGAGAGTTTCTCATCCAGTGCAAGATTGCTCAGAGCGAAACGGAAGTGGCGGAGACCCTTGCCAAAGACCTTGTGGCACTCTATCCGGAGGAACCGTACCCCCATGTCCTGGCTGCGCGCGTGCAGCTGATCCGCGGAAACGTGGGGGATGCCAGGGAGCTCTGCAACAACGCGTTGCTGTTGGACAGGCGATACGTCCCCGCCATCGTTTCCAGGGCGCACGTCTATATTGCGGAGGGGGATGCCGAGGCGGCGAAGGTGAGCTTCGAGAAACTCCTCATGTTCGATGACCGCATGCTGGCCAGCGTCGCCAGGGAGGGCATGGCCTACGCCGATTTTCTTTACGGTCGATTCGATGATGCTTCGGAATCGATGGACGAGGCGATTCGGTTGGCGATGAGTGTCGGGTCGACCCGGAGGGGTATGTCATATGCCTTTCGCTTCGTGGACTACCTGTGTGAGCTCGGGCGTATCGATGCGGCGGAGATTGTGCTCGATCGCTGGGTAAGCCGACAAACGGAAATCCCGATGGAGCTGGGAGCGCTCCGGATCCTGATATCACGGGGCAGCCTCCCGGAGGTGCGGAGCATGCTGGGACAGTTAGAGCACGACGAGCGGTGGCAGTCCTGGATGCGATCGTTGTCGATGGACCGTGCGGACTTCGAGGCTCTTGCATTCGTCCAGAGGAACGATTACCGGAAGGCGCTCGAGGTGCTGAACGCATCGACGCGTGACACGGGCGGCACGCGCCGGGCCTATTTGAAAGGGTACGCGTTGTTTCAGAGCGGTGAGGCCGAGCGGGCCGCGAGCTTTCTCCAGCAGGCTCGTTCCCAGCTCTACGGTGTGGTGTTCCCCTATCACAGCGACCCCGTTCTCTTTGTACAGTCGATCTTCTTCCTCGGCGAGGCCGCACTGGCCCGCGGCGAGAGCGAACAAGCCCAGATCCACTACCGTGACTTCCTGAGTTACTGGGGTGAGAGCGATTGGGATCTGCAAGCCGTCCAG
>CBDVBZ010000141.1:0-8618 GCA_965372355.1 uncultured bacterium
CCCGGTCTTGATCCTCACGCGCAGGTTCGGTTCGGGTTTCAGGCATCAGCTTTGTATCAGCAGGCCGCGACTGCCAACTGTCGTACAGGTCGTTGTAGCGACGGTGATCATGGTCGTCGTCGTCGACCATATCTACATCATCTCCCAGCGGTTCATGCCGGAAAGCGACGCCTATGTGGAAGGATTGAAGTCTCTCAGGCCGGATAGCCTGTGGACGGCGATCGTCACCTTTACGGGGCTTTGCCTCGTCGTGCCACTGGCGGAAGAGGTGATTTTTCGCGGGTTTATTCAGCGTGTGTTCGCCCGCAATATGAACGGCATTATCGCCTTCCTTGTCGCCGGCGTGTTCTTTGGTGCGATTCATCTGAGCCCACACCTATTGCTCAGCATGTCGTGTTTTGGTGTTTTTCTCGGCTTTATCTTCTACGCAACCAACAATCTTACCTACACGGTACTCTCTCATGCGGTCCTGAACACGGTTGCGTTTCTGCAGTTGACACTCGATACAAGCACTGACTTCAGCACAGCGCCGTTCTACATACAGGATTGGTGGTACCTTCCCATCGCCATGGGCATTGTCGTGATTCTGATGAGGGAAATAAAAAGGGCGCAACGCCAGAGGCGTCCGCACCCTTCTAAGAACACTTGACGATTTCGAGACAGAACGACTACTTCACCGACGTACTGATATCTCTTCCGAGACTGATCTCTCCGTTGTCGATTCGAATATTGAAACCACATTCCGGGTTGTTACATACCCATGCCTTGTACTGGATCGTCGCGCCGTCACGGCCATAATCCGACAACGGCAGCAAGACCCCATTCCGGCATTTTAGACAGCTCGTAAAGTCCTTATCCATGTTTTCCTCCGAGCCATTAGCGGCTCGGGTTCTTCACCTCCATCACATCACAGGCCAGCGTGTCATAACGATTCGTTCCCTGCAACCTCGGGCATCGTCCACCATGAGTCGCAATAGGCACAACGAGCAGAGCTAATTATTCGCCAAACGCCGATTAGGTGTCAAGGGTTTTGGTGAAGGACGGTCGCGAGGCTCTTCCTCGGGATTGCGCAGCGCTCTAATAAGGCCATCAGCGGGAGTGAGTCATGAAGTGGGGGCGTTCACCGTACCCCTACGTCTTCATCTTCTTCTTCTTCGCTGCCGGGAAGAGAACATTGTTGAGGATGAGGCGGTAGCCGGGTGAGTTGACATGAAGCGCCAGCTCGGTGGGTAGATCGCCGACGGCATGCTGATAGTCCTCCGGGTCGTGGCCGCCGAGAAACGTGAACGTGCCCATACCGAGATTTCCGTGGAGATACTTGACCTCGGTGTGCGCGGAGTCCTCACCCAGTATGACGACGCTTCGTTTGATCAGCGCTTTCTTGAACCCCGTTGTCTGTCCGAGAAACCCCTTCACCACATTGACGTGGTTTTGCACAAGCATCGTCGGAACCGGATCATGCTTTGCAGAGAACTCAAATAGCGCGAAATAGTCTACGTCACTGCCGCGAGCCTTCGCGTAATCACTCGTATCAATATTGGAAAACTCGTAGACCAGGGGATTTGTAATCAAGCGAAACCCCTGAAAGGCAAAACAGCGATCGTAGTCCAGACGATCCTGGAAACCTGGCGTGACGCCGGTGTGGTCGTATTGCTTGGACACGATGTCGAGGCCATGAGCGGACAATGCGATATCAACGGTGTCGCATGCCGAGCACATCGCAAAGAGAAAACCGCCTGCCAACACATACTCACGGATCCTGTCAGCGACCGCTTTCTTCGATTGCGGCACGCTGTCGAACCCCAACGATTTCGCCAGCTTTTCAGACTGGAGTTGCTGGACCCGGTACCATTCCGCGTGCCGGTACGATCCATAAAACTTGCCGTATTGACCCGTGAAATCCTCATGGTGGAGATGCAGCCAGTCGTACTCGGTCAGCGCGCCGGCCAGAACCTCCGCATCGAAAACCTTCTCGAACGGGATATCGGCGTACGTCAGCGCCAGCGTAACCGCATCATCCCATGGCTGCATATTTGGTGGTGTATACACCGCGATGCGAGGCGCCTTCTCCAGGATGACCAGCTCCATGTTCTCTCTCTCGATCTGGCTGTAGATCGTTGCGATATCCGCACCGCTTACTTCGTCGAATGACACGTTCTTCAGCCGGGCCTCGAGGACAAGGCTCCTCGCCGACGGAATGATGAAGCTGCCCCCTTTATAATTGAGAAGCCAGTGAACGGCGTGCCCCTTCTGCAGGGCGTGAAACGCAAGGCCGTAGGCCTTCAGATGGTTGGTCTGCGTGAGATCCATCGGGACGAGAATCGATGCTGACTGCGCACGGCTGGTGACAGGCACCGCCAGGAGGATGGTGACGAGCAGGAGCAGAGGAAATGTTCGGACGAGTCGGTGCATTACTGTTCTCCCATGAGTTCTCTGATTCGTGTGACATCTTCCCGAACTTCATCCAGAAATATGTAGTACGGGTGTGTGAGAAGAATCTCCTCGTATGTCTCGAGTGCCAAATCCATGTTGCCGTAGCCGTTTTCGTATACCTGCCCGATCTTCCGGTTGACATCGGCCACCCGGCCATCATCCGGGTAATCGGAGAGAAACGTCTCAAAGGCCTTTATCGCCTCGTCATGCCTCGCCTGCGCCTCGTATAGCTCCCCGAGCCTGATCAGCGCTCGGGCACGCAGCGGCGTATCTTTGACGCTTCCCGTGATATCCTTCAGCTCTTCTATGACGCGAGTCGTGTCGTCGGCCAGCTCCGCGTGAAGCGCCCGCGCGTAGCTGTTGAGAACCCGCTGATCTCCTTGCAGTCCCTCCTCGATAATCCACGCGAGCTCAATGGCGTCGTTGGTGAACTTCGATGAAGGGTTCTTCTTGGCCAGACTCGTTAGGGTATCACGCGCCGTTTCGTATTGCCTGACAAAGACGAGCATCAGCGCGCTATAAAGGACACCCGTTTCCCGCAGCTCCTCGGTCTCCGAGGTAGCAAGATAATTGAAATGCTGCTGTGCCTCGTCATACTCCTCCGTGATCAGAAAGATCCTTCCCAGCCTCTCTGCAAAAAGGGTTCTGTAGAATCGTGAGTTGACCATTCCGTCGCGATAGATCTCGAGCGCTTCCCTTGGCTTTTTCTGGACGTGAAACACGAGATCTCCCTTCCGCAAGTATGCTTGTTCGGCATACTCCGTCCCCGGGAAGGACGCGATCAGCCAGTCCAGCGCATCCAGCGCACGAGTCACGGCTGCATCCAGGTCGACGTCCGGCTGCACCTTGACCCGGCCGGATGCCAGGTCGACGAGGAGTTCGATCAGCATGAGCTTTGCGTTGGGTACCTGTGGCGCATCGGGGTGAGCATCGAGAAAAGCCTCCAGTGCCCTCAGACTCAAGTCAAAGTACCCGGCTTTGCTCGCAGCCTTTTGCCGTCTATATTCGTTGACCCCAAGCTCGGCAAGGCGGAACAGGACCACGCCGTTCGTGTTGGTCGTCTCGTCGGCCTGAATTGCCATGTCGAGGGCGCTTTCCAGCATACCGCGATCGAGATACATCGTTGCGAGGATTTCCATTACAGGACCGCGGTGCGGCGCCTTTCGGCTCACATCCTTCTCCAACACCTCTATCAATTCATCCTGGTCGACGGCTTTGTCTCGCAACAGACTGGCAATGCGTGACGTGACGTGACGGTGTTGCTTCGGCGTCGTTTCGATGATATGCAGGTACTCGATGAGCGCTTGCTTGTGGTTGCCCATCGACCGTTGCAAATAGGCGATATCGAGTGTGAGGATGTAGTTGTCCTTGTTCTTTGTACGGCCTTCCTCGTAGTAACGGAGTGCGAGATCGACGTAGCCGTTGCGACTGAGAGTGGACGCAATGATGCGATACGTATTCACCCCGTGCTGGGTCCGCTCGAGCAAATCGTTATAGGCTGCATCCGCGCCCTTCGTATCGTCGTCCTGTATATACATCAACCCCAGCGCCGCCCCCGCCTGAAGATGCATGGGGTGATGCTTGAGACACGCCTGATAGGCTTGCCGGGCCGCCTCCGTATTGCCGGTGACCCGGTGGACCTGGCCGAGAAGTACCAGGACCTGCGAGTTCGTGGGATACTCCTCGCTCAGCGCCTCCAGCATCTTGATCGCCCGCTCCGGGTCGTCACGTACCAGCGGACGGATGACTCTCAACGCCGACGCCAGGTCGCGCTGCACATCCCGCTGAACACGGTCCGAGGTCTGCCCGTACGCGCCCGCGGCTTGAAAGGCCACGAACAGACAAAGCATGATCAAAAGGCGTTTTCTGACACTCATGTCTACTCGTCATCCGCCGCCATGGGAACCTCTTCGGCCAGCGCCCGGAAGTAGAGCCTGATGAGATCCTCGAACTCGCCGGGCGCCTTCAAGGACATCGCCCGCCGGATCTCGTCTCGAAGAAGCTGTGACGCCGGTTTGGAAGTTTCTTTACCCTTGGCACCGGAGAAGACGTCTTCGCCGGTTTCGCTGAGCCTTCTCTTCTCATAGTCCCTCGAATGTACGGATCGGTTGGCGTCGAGCAAACGGCTCAGGATGCGCTCCTCGTTGCGGATGGTTTGATCGTCGATCACACCGCTGTCGAGATCACGGATAACCTCGTCCATTTCTTCCGCCATTTTCTCCATCCGCCCGAGGATCCGCTTGTTGTCCTTGAGATCATCTTCCATCTGCTCCACCATTTCCCGGAGCGATCGCTGCTGTCCCGCAAGGCGCTTGATGCCTGCCTGCCGCTCCTGCAGCAGCTTCTCCTGTCCGGCCCGCATCTCGAGCAGCGCCTGCGACCCTTGCAGGATCTGTTGCTGCTGCTTGAGCATCTCCTGTAGCGCGCTCATCTGCTGCATCGAACCCCCACCACCACCCGACGTGCAGCTCTCCGCGGCTGTCAGCAACTCGATCGTCGCCTCGTTGAGACTCGTCACCGCCTGGGAGGCACTGGCCGCTCCCAGGAACGCCTTGTTCTGTTCGAGATAAAGCGTCGTGCTGCGCATACCGTCTATGGACCGTCCGAGAGCCCGGAGGAGCGCGTCGGACACGGACAACGACTGTCTCGCGATCTGATGGAGCTCATTGGCTATTTGTTCGACCGCCCTGGTATACGTCTGCTGATCCTTGGCCATGGCGCGCACGCTCGATACCTGATCGGTGGCAACCTGGTCTCTCAGCTGGTTGGTCAACGATTCCTGTTTGAATGACAGCTCGAGCGTGCTCTTGGCCAGTCTCTGAAGATTCACGGCGGTCTTCATCTGCGCCGCATTGTTCATCTGTGCCTGCATGGTCGCCAGCTTGGTAAACAGAGTGATCATATCTCTCATCGCCTGCTGCTGACAGGCCTGCGCTTGTTGTTTCTGCCCCTGCTGCAGTTTCTGCGAGGCTTTCTTCATCTCTTTCATCGCGCCACTCTCGGAGAACTCCTCCGACATCTTCTCCATCTGCTCCGCCATATCCTGCGATTCCGAGTTCTCCGCCATCTCCTGCAGCTTCTCCGACAGCTCCTTTGCCTTCTCGGACAGCTCGTCCTGCTGATCGGCGAGCTCGTTCATCTTGTCGCTGTCACCCTCGTCCGCCGCCTCCGTCTCTTCGTTGAGCGCTTCCTGCTCATTCATCAAGTCCTTGGCCTCGCGCACCGCCTCTTCGAGTGCCTGTTCCTGCTGGATCTGTTTCAAAAGACTTTCGGTGCGCTCGAGGGTCTCCAGCAACTCTTGCGAGGACACGTTGAGTTTCTCGAGCGCCTTCTGGATCTCGCCGGGATCGAGTTTCTCCATGGCCTCCCGGAGTTCGTCGATATACCTGTTCAGCGCCTCGTCATTGATTTCCTCGATGAGACGTTTGATCTCCTCGAGCTTCTCGCCGATTTGCTGTGATGTCATCTGGTTGTCCGAGAGCGACTGGAGCGTTTCTTCCAGCGACTGCTCGATCTCACCGAGCTTTTCCTCGATCTGCTCCTGCGACGCGATAGCTTTGTCGACTTCTTTCTGATGCGCCCAGTCCATGTTTTCCGTTTTTTTGAACTCGCGTGTCAGCTTTTCGAGGCGTTCCTTTAGCGCCTTGCTCTCTGCCACCGTTTGTCCGAGGAGATCCGTGCGCCGGCTTTCCTCCTCTTTTATGTTCTCATAGAGCTCCGCCATGGTGGGCACGGCGATATGAAAGATCGGGCTTCTGGCAATCCCCGGTCCGGTGACCACGTTATTGTCTGCGACCTCGACGAAATACTCGACATAGTTGCCGGGAAAAAGCGGCACATCACTCAAATCCCACTCGAACGACACCGCGATTTCCCGGCGGCCAGACTCCGCGCCTAATTCGACGGAACCTGTGCGGAATGCTCCCCCGCCGTTTTTGCGATAGAAGATGCTCGCCTTCGCCACGCCGTAATCATCCGAGGCGATGAATCCCACATCGACAACAAGGCTCCTGGGAAGCGTCGCGTCCGCGCCCGGCTTCAGCACATCCACCACCGGCGGGTTGTCCCTGTAAACATCTATCGAGTAAACCAGTGGTTCGTCCGTCTTGTGGCCGGCGTCGTCTTCGAGAAAAATGCTGTACGAGCCGTCCTCCAGGGCGACAAAGTCGAACTCCATGCCCTTTTGCGAAAACCGGGCGGGTTGTCTGTCTCCCGATCCGAACCGCACCCATGCACCGGTGAGGACGTTGTTGGTCACGGCGCTGACGGACACTTTCGTGCCCTCGAGCGCCTGAATGTTGCCACCGTTGTCCTCGAGCGTATCGGCGGGCTCGCCGGTGTACTTCGGTGGCATCAACACGACGTTGAGTGCGGTAACCATCGGATTGTGAACGACATCGATGTGATATTTGGGGCTTCGGACATCGCCGGCCTGGAAGAAGTACGTCACCGAGCTTCGGATGTTGTGAAACGTATACGTATATGCCGTTAGCAAAGCGCCATCCGGTCGGGTCTCGTCGATTTCCGCCGTCGGCTCCGTCTTCCAAAAATTCTCTGACAGATTGTACGAGAGCGTGACCGGTTGCTCGCTCTCACCAAAATCGAACGCGCGCACTTCCACATCGCTTCCGGCGAGAACAGTCACATCGCCGGGTGATCCAAAGAGGTTTGCGGCGTGCGCCTCGGCGGACACGCTCTCCGGGGCAACAAGGATGCTGCTGGCCCTGAAAAGAGCCCCCGGGGAGACAAGCGCAAGCACGGCCAGAACGGCGAGAACGAGATATGTCGTCGGCACGAGGATGAGCTGTCGCGGTTCGAGAAAAAGGAAGCGTACCTTGAGCCCGGCGACCGACTGGACGGCCTGCCGCACAACTTCCCGAACGAGCTCACGAGAGTAGGTATCTGACAAGTCGTCGCGCTGGGAAAATTCATACCCCGCGGCGACGATGTGTTGGAAATCCCTACGGCCTTCGACTTCGAGCGCGAGACGGGAGAACCGCGGCATCCGCACGATCGGGTAGATCACGAAATACGCAAAGAGTAACACCCACAGCGCGAGTGTGAGACGGCTGACGAGCACGGTCTGCCAGAGCAGCGGCTCCGCGGTAAGCGCCGCCCACACGACGACAAAGACAAACGACCACGCCGCGACCGTTACGAAGGAAACAAGACCCGCGGTCACGCGCAGACCGAGTGTCTTCAGATAGATCTTTTTTAGTTCACGCCGAAGCGCGCGCTCAAAGAAGGTGGCGTCTGACATGTTCGATCCTTCTTGGGAAGGTTCCGGCCCGGGTATCGATCACGGAAGGGCGTTTTGGGTAATTGCATACATTAATATGTTCACAGCCATTTTCATGGCCAGTTCCCGCTTGTCATCGGGATCGTTGTGCACCCGCGGATCCTCGAGCCCATCGCCGATATCCGACTCATAGCTGTAGAACAGAACGAGCCGTCCTTTCAGCGTGACGCCCAGCCCCTGGGGTCTCTTGCCGTCGTGCTCATGGATCTTGGGCAGCCCCGGTAAATCATAAAAAACGCTATAGATTGCATGCGAGTTCGGCAACTCGGCGAGCTGCGCCTCCGGGAAGAGCTCGGCGACCATCGCTCGAAATGACGAATCCATCCCGTAGTTGTCGTCGGCGTAGAGAAACCCGCCCGACTCGAGGTGCGCCCGGAGGGCGTCGATCTCCTCGGCGGTCAGCTGGATGTTGCCGTGGCCCGTCAGATAAAGAAATGGGTAGGCCCTTAGGTTTTCATCCGTCAGACCGACGATCTTCTCCTCGGTGTGGGTCGGAATCCCGGTCCGCTTCTCGAACTCGTTTAGCCAGTTGGGAATAGAGGACGGGTCCGAGTACCAGTCACCGCCACCGTCGTACTTCAAGCGGGCGATCCGGATACCGTATTCGTCGGCCGGATTGCCTACCGGGACGATGGCGTCAGAGCCCGGCGGCCCGGGCAGAATCGCCGCCAGGATAACGACAAGGCCAAATGTATATTTTGCAATTGATTTCATGGTTCTTCGGCGGACACGCCGGCCTCGCGGCGGTGTGCCCAGGGACCCATGACAAGTATAGAAACTCACGAGCACAAAAGCAATTACCCTGCCCGATCCGCTCCGTAATTTGTACACCGCCGGCCCTTGGCGCCGCCGGGTAATCTTGGCCGAAAGTGGCCCGGCGGCCGTC
>CBDVBZ010000142.1:0-8468 GCA_965372355.1 uncultured bacterium
CAGTTGCGACACCCGAGGAAGCTTCCGGGTGACGCGAACGCTCTTCTGATCGTCAGCCTCAAGAGCGTCTCTGGATCAATTCAGCCAAGCTGTCGTGCTCACCGGCCCCGCTAGGGTTATGCATTGGAATTGTGCAAACGTCCCTTCAGCCCCGGTGCCACCCCTCAGCCCAGCGAATCCACAGCATCATACCAGCCGCCTGCCGGACATGTCCCGCTTAAAGTTCGATAATCCAGGGTTTATCTTTTGTTAGGGCGGAGGCGCGCCGTAGAATGCGCGAGAGGGCGAATGACGTACGATACAGGCCTTTATGGCGCGTTTGGGGTCCCGATTGCCATGGAGGGCCAGGTGGTCTAGAATCGACGACACAATGGTATCTCCGTGCACGAACAAGGTTGGGTGTGAAATGAGATTCGGTTTTCCGAAAACAATGTCCGTTCTGTGGGGGGGTGCGGTCGTGCTGGTGCTCCTGGCCGGCGGATTGACATCGCGTGCGGTCGGTGAGGTGGACGAGCACGACCTCAGTACAATCATGAGGAAAATGGATGAGCTCTACCGTAGTGAGTCCAGCTATTCCGATGTTGAGATGGAGATTGTCACTCCCCATTGGCAGCGCACCCTGGTGATGAAAAGCTGGAGCCAGGGTATGGACAAGACATTCATCCGTGTCCTCTCTCCAAAAAAGGAAAAGGGCATGGGGACGCTTCGCATTGGCAATGAAATGTGGAACTACCTGCCAAAGAGCAACAAGGTGATGAAGATACCGCCGTCAATGATGATGGGGTCGTGGATGGGGTCGGATTTTACGAACGATGATATCGTGAGCGAAATTACCTATCTCGACGACTACACATACGAGTGGGCAGACATCGACGGCGGCCAGGAGGGTGTTCTCTACATCAAATGCACTCCAAAAGAGGGTGTCCCCGTCGTGTGGGGCCGCTTCGTGCTGGCCGTCCGCGAGACCGACTATATCCCGATTTGGGAGAAGTACTACGATGAGAAGAACCGATTGATGCGGACGCTTCTGTTTACGGACGTACGGCAGTTTGGTAAACGGATGCTACCGGCGACCATGGAGATGATTCCCGAGAACAAGGAAGGCCACAAAACGGTCGTACGCTATACGAATGCGACGTTCGATGAGGGAGTGGACGACGACGTGTTTTCGCTCAGAAACTTGCGTTCGCGTCAGTAAGGCCGCACGGGTCTAATCGCTCGCGTGGCCCAAGGACACACCATGGTTCTCAAGATTGCCTTCAGAAATGTCTTCCGACAGAAGCGGCGCACACTGCTCACCGCGCTGACGATGTTCGGAGGATTCACGCTGTGCTCGTTTTCGGTTGCATGGATGGACGGCACGTACAACAGCGTCATCGACATGTTCACGCGCAACCGCCTTGGCCACATCCAGATCCATCATAACGAATATCGCGATCGCCCATCGCTCTACCGCAACATCGCCGACTACGAGGCCGTTGGACGGGTTCTTGACGGAGTCGAAGGTGTCGAGGCGTGGGCACCACGGATCTTTACGGCCGGGTTGGCATCGGTGGGTGCGCGCACGGCCGGAGTTCAGATCGTCGGTGTCGATCCCGTCCGGGAGACGGAGACGACACGTTTTGACAGGAAAATACAAACCGGCCGAGGGTTCTCGGACGGGTCATCATACGAGGCGCTTCTTGGCAAGGGCCTGGCGAAGCGGCTGGATGCGGAGATCGGTGATGACGTGGTGATTGTGTCACAGGGAGCGGACGGCTCGATCGCGAACGAACGGTATGCCGTTGTCGGCACTATCGATAGCGGTAATGACATGAGCGATCAGATGACGATGTATCTGAGCCTCGGCATCGCGCAGGAACTCCTCGTCCTGGAGGGAAAGGTACACGAGATCGCGATCGTGGCGGACGACATCAACCGGCTCTACCGGCAGTCCGATCGCATCGCCGCGGCGCTGGGCGATCCGCGGCTTGCCGTGGAGCCGTGGCAGGTGTTTGCCAAATCTTTCTATGACGCGATGACCGCAGACCAGAAAGGCAACTGGATATCGATCGTGGTGATCACGATGCTCGTTGCCATCGGCGTGCTGAACACCGTACTCATGAACGTGCTCGAGAGAACACGCGAATACGGACTGATGCGGGCAATGGGCACGTCGCCCGCAACGGTATTCTCTCTCGTGATCATCGAGGTCGTCGTTATGGCGATCATGAGTGTTATCGTCGCCGGTATCGTGAGCTACATTCTGAACTATAGCCTGGCGTCCGGGGGCGGGATCCCGATGCCCGTCGAGATCGAGTACGGCGGTGTGACCTTCGACAGTATGAACACCGAAGTCAACACGCGCAGCTATCTGATCCCGCTGTTTTGCGTGGTCTCTTCCGCTGTGTTCATCTCGATATTTCCCGCGATCAAGGCGGCCCGTACCAGGCCAGCGGTCGCCATGCGGTCTCACTAGGGGTGATAGCGGTGTGGTTCTACATCAAACTCGCCTGGCGAAACATCCTTCGTAACAAGAGACGTACGATCATTGCGGGCTCGGCGATGGGTATTGGTATTGCCGCGTTGATCTTTATGGACGCTTTGATGATCGGGATGAACGACCACCTCGTCCATTCGGGCACCGCGTCATTTCTTGGCGAAGCACAGGTTCACCACGAGGACTTCCGCGAGACCCTCGAAGTCGAGCATACAATCCGCGATCTCGATCGGGTCGTGGCGGGGCTCGATGCATCGCCGATCGTCACGGCACACACCCCGCGCGTGCTCACCTTTGCGATGATCAACTCGCCGGCGAACAACGAGGGCGTCACCATGATTGGCATCGACCCGCAAACCGAGGTTGATCTGTCACAGATCGATGATGTGCTCGTCGAAGGCGCCTATTTCGAAGGTGGCGAGCGCGAGATCGTGATCGGGAAAAAACTCGCCGAGATCCTCGAAGTCGAGCTTGGAGACCGGGTCGTGCTGACGGTGGCCGAGGCCCACACGGGTGATTTGTCCCAGGAGCTCTTCCGTGTGTCCGGCATATATCATTTCAACATCGAAGAGATGGATCGGGCGATGGCGTTTGTCCGGCTGGATAAGGCGCAGGGAATGCTTAACCTCGAGGGCCAGGTGCATGAGATCGCGTTTGTCTTTCGTGATATCTCGTACGCGATGGACGAGACACTCCCGCTGTGGGAAGCGCTGAGCGCCGGCGGTAACGAGGCGATCGGATGGCCAAAGCTCCTCCCCCAGCTCAGCGCGGCGTTCGAGCTCACCGATTTCAGCATGCTGATCGTCGCGACCATCCTGTTCTTTGTCGTCTCGTTTGGGATCGTCAACACGCTATTTATGTCGGTTTACGAACGGATGTTCGAGTTCGGTGTGCTCCGCGCGGTGGGCACGCGACCGGGGGCCGTGTTTCGGCTGATTATCAGCGAGGCGGCGGCGCTCTCGGTGGTCGCCATCTTTCTCGGGCTGATCCTCTCTGCGATCATCTTGTTCGCCTTTATGAAGACCGGTGTCGACTACACGGGGATCGACTATGCCGGTGTGACGTTTCGAGACAAGATCTATCCCGTGGCGACCTTTGCGCAGTTCATCAAGTATCCAGTCGCGGTATTTGTGATCACGACCGTCGTCGGGTTGTATCCGGCGCTCTATGCGGCGCGGCTCACACCGGCCCGGGCGATGCGAAAGAGCTTTTAGGAGGCAGTGATGACGGATGTGACCCTTCCAGGACCCTTGAAGGACCCTTCCAGGACAGGCAGGCAGGCGAAAGAACGGGTCATCGTCACCGAAGGGGTGACGAAGGAGTACCACGAGAACGGCGTGCCCGTCCTCGCCGTCCGGGGCATCGACCTGACCATCAAACGCGGCGAGTTTACCGCGATCGTCGGTCCGTCGGGCTCGGGCAAGACGACGTTCCTCAACTTGATCTCCGGTCTGGACGCGGCGACCTCGGGCAAGATATGGCTCAACGGCAAGCTCATTACGGAAATGAGTGGGGGAGAGCTATCCGATTTTCGTCGTGACAACATCGGTTTCATATTCCAGGCGTACAACCTGATCCCCGTTTTGTCGGCCGAGGAGAACGTCGAGTACATCATGCTGCTTCAGGGAGTGCCTGCGGGTGAGCGTCGACGACGGGTCCACGCGATCCTCGAGGATCTGGGTCTGGAAGGTCATGAGAACCGCCGTCCCACGCAACTCTCCGGCGGTCAGCAGCAGCGTGTGGCCGTGGCACGCGCCATCGTATCCGAACCGGCCATCGTGCTCGCCGATGAGCCCACGGCGAACCTGGATTCACAGACGGCCGTCGAGCTCATCGAGATGATGCGCCGTCTGAACGAAGAAAAGGGGAGCACGTTCGTCTTCTCGACACACGACACGCGCGTGATGGAACGGGCAAGACGTCTCGTTGTCTTGAGGGATGGCGCGATCGATTCGGATGAGGTCCGGTAGTGCTGCGGTGCGTGCTCAGGAGATGGACCGTAGCGCTCGCGCTCGGACTGATTGTGTTTCCTGCAGGACTCACTCACGCGGCGACACTCGGCGAGCGTGTTGAGATCGGCGGTTATATCAAATCCTTCGCCGTGGGGTTCGACCAACCCACCGTCGATGGCAGCTCGACCGAGACGGGTGGCTGGTTGTGGGCGATGAACAACCGGGCCCGGGCGAATCTCGGCGCGGTGATCGCCGAGTGGCTCATGCTGGATGTGTCATACGACCTGTCTCTTCGCATCCAGGACGACGAGCTTTTTCTCTCACCCCCCATTGAGGTATTCGTCCAGCCACCCGTGTATCGCTTTTCCGATCTCGATCGGCTTATCTGGCCGAGAGACCCTGGACAAGGCGATTATGTGGCTCTGCTCCAGAACCTCGATCGCCTGTTCTTTACGATTACGGCGCGGCAATTCGATATCTATCTCGGCCGGCAGGCCATCGCATGGGGATCGGCGAAGGCGGTCAACCCCACCGACATTCTTGCTCCCTTTCTCTACACCGACATCGACACGGAGGACCGCGTGGGAATCGACGCCGTGCGGATACGCGTTCCCCTGGGCCCGCTAGGGGAGTTCGACACCGGGTACGTGGCAGGCGAGGACTTCGAGTGGAAATACAGCGCCGCGTTTTTGCGTAGCAAATTCTACGCGCTAAAAACCGATTTTGTGCTGTTGGCGATGGCCTTTCGGGAGAACGCGCTCGCCGGTATCGATATCACCCGCAACATCGGTGGAGCGAGTACCTGGTGCGAGGCGGCTTACGTGTGGGCGGATGCCGCGGATGGCCGTACATCGGAGTCCGAGGCGATGGACTATCTGAGGGTGTCGGTCGGCGCCGACTACAACTTCAATGTGGGTACGGGGCTATACGGGTTTTTCGAGTACCACTACAACGGGGTGGGTGCAAACGACCCGGCGGATTACCTGAAGAATGTTATGACGAACACTACCGCCTACGTAGACGGCGCGGTTTATCTCCTGGGGCGCCACTATATCCTGCCGGGGGTCTCGTATCAGCTGACGCCGCTGACGTCGCTGTTCATCCAGACGCTGATCAGTGTCACGGATGGCTCGTTTCTTCTGGCGCCGGTCATCCAGCACAGTGTCACCGAGAACGTCTATCTCTCGGCCGGTGGCTACGGCGCCTGGGGTGATAACCCGGCGGTCATGCCTGTGGGCATGCTGGAGGTGCCGGTTCTCAACTCAGAGTTCGGGTCGTACGGCAGCCGCTACTGGTTGTTCCTCGACTACTATTACTAAGCCTGTGTCTAAAGCCCCACCCTGAATCCGATCAGGAAGGTCATGCGTCTGTAGGCGAGTTCGACCTCATCCGCAGGGTTGAGGACGCTGCCACTGTCCCCCGGGCTCAGATCGATGAGCTGCTGCACCGTCTGTGAGCCCCACGCATAGCTCAGACCGAGCATCCATCGGGTCCTCCCGACGATCGCGCTCACGCCACCGGTCGCATGATATATGTCGAGTCCCGTCGTGGAAACCTCGGATTCCTGGCTATACGCCGAGTTGTCCGTGGCAAAGCTCAGGAACCCGCCGTATTTCTCCCCGAGATCGTGCTCGATACCGACGGCGAAGTTCACGACACTCTTTCGGGCCTGCCGGAGCGATCGTGTCACGGGTTGCCCGGTCGTTTGCGACACAAAGGACTCGAGCTCGAGGACGTCGTAGACGTTGATCCCTCTGAACCACTCGGCGGAACAATGGAGCTCGGTGTGCTCGAAGAAATAGCCGGCCCCGACACCGATTGACAGGGGAGACTTGTAGTTCGCGGATACATCCTCTTGGATATCGGTCTCGAAGGAATTGTCCGGCACGCCGTCGCCGTCCCTGTCGACACGAACGACGGTCGAGTTCAACGCTGCTTCGCCGCTGCCCGCAATTTGCAGGTTCGGCGTGGTGAGTGTCAGACCGACGGTCAGTGGGTAGAAGCTCAGCCCGACTCCGGCCTTCCACAACAGGCTGTAAACGTTCGCCGAGTAGTTATCGACGTCATACACGAGGGAGATATCACCGGCGTCCGTCAGCGCCTGGGCGAAAAACTCTGATACACCGGCGTCGTTTCGAATTGACAGATACGTCGTGATACCGATACCCACTTTCGCGCTCAGCGGGCGGGCCCACGTGACACCGGCCCAAAGCTCGTTGGCATCGGCCTCTGCCCGTACCGCTCCCGCGAACTCCTCCTCGCCCGGGTCGTCCGGCAGAATATCGAGACGCTCGGTACGCGCCCCCTTGATCTCCGCGTCAAAGCGGTGACGCGTCAAGAACGAGTAAGCGATCCTATTCCGGCCCAGCCAGGTTTGGCGAAACGCACCGGCCAGCATGTTTGGCAGAAGATTGAACTTCGAGGAATCCAGATCGATCCCATCTCCTCCGCCATCCCGGATCGACAGCTTCTCGATCTGGTATGCGTTCGCAGACAACAGGACCTCGGGTGTATCGATGTAGCCCAGGGCGCCCGGGTTGTAGAACGTGGCGCTCATGTCTGTGACACTGCCGATAACGGCGCCGCCGAGGAGCATCGACCTCGGGCCATACTGGTTGCTCCAGTAGTTCGTGTCCTGGGCGGCGGATGGCCGGGGCGCCATCACGCCGGACAGAGAGACGGCAAGCAGGCAAACGAGACAGCCCCTGCGGATCGTTGTCATGCGGATCCTCCTCTTATGTTCGCGGGTCGGTCCCCACGGGGGGCGTGGTGGGCCGATAAGTCGTGGAAAACGCGATTGTTTTGTCGATCAACAAACATCTCATATGCTATTCTGTCGTATCCAAGAAACTAATCATAGCAGGTACAATCACACAGCGTCAATTCGAGCGCTGTTTGGCAAAGGAGTGCTGTTCGGCCGATGTTGAGAAAAGGCTCTGTGCTGGTTTCCTTTGCTTTGGCGATGGTCGTTATTGGTGTCCTGGCCTGCAACGCTTTTGCGCAGGAACCGCCCTGGCACCCCCCGGCCCCCGATGCGAAGGCTAATGATTGGATCATGCTGGTCTCCGGTGAGTGGTTGCGCGGGGAGATCAAGGTGATGCGGGATGAGGCGTTCGAGTTCGACAGCGAAGAACTGGATCTGCTGAATCTGGATTGGGGCGATATCGCCGAGCTTCGATCACCGCGCGTGTTGACGTATGTCTTTCTTGACGAGCGTTCGTACACAGGGACGGCATCGATGAAAGATGGTGTGATCAAGGTGGCCGTGGCCATCGATGGTACCGTTCACGAGTACCCGCGCTACCAGCTTCTGTCGGTCGTTGAAGCTGCGCAATCGGAATGGGGCCTCTGGTCGCTCAAGGCCAGCGTTGGCCTGGTCGCCCGCAGCGGTAACACCAACCAGACCGATATTAACACCATCGTTTCTCTCAGACGCGAGGCGAACCGTACGCGGTTTGATGCCGGTTACACCGGCAACTTTGGCGAGCTGAGTGGCACGCAGAGTATCAACAACCACCTCGGCAACGCTAAGTATGACTGGTACGTCTCGAGAGGGTTCTTTGTCACACCGCTGGGGCTGGAGTACTGGGCGGATAAGTTTCAGAATATCGACTATCGTCTCACCGTGGCGGCCGGCGCCGGTTACGATTTGTACAAGAAACACGGGGTGGACTGGTATCTCCAGATTTTCGGAGGTTATCTGACGACCCGCTATCTCTCTGTTGAGCCCGGTGCGAACCAGAAAGATGAGAGCGGGACGGTGATACCGGTGACGAATTTTGAGTGGGACATTACCGATGATATCGAGTTCGATTTCAGCTACAACGCGACGATTGCTGTCCCACAGCCGAGAAACACTTTTCATCACGCACAGGGTTTGCTGACGATTGAGTTTATCGGGGTCCTCGATCTGAGTCTGGCCCTCACATGGGACCGAAATGAGAATCCCCAGCCCCGGGCGGATAGCTCCGTGCCCGTGCGGGACGATTTCCGAACGTCGTTCGGGCTCGCGGTCGATATCTAGTCAATCAGGAGGT
>CBDVBZ010000143.1:0-8380 GCA_965372355.1 uncultured bacterium
GTGGCCGGGATCGACCTCGCGAAAAGGCGGTTCTTCGCTCGAACAGACCGGCATGACCTGCGGGCACCGGGGATGAAAGGAACACCCGCTGGGCACACTGGCCGGGCTCGGCACGTCGCCGGGGAGCGTGATCCTCTGGCTCTTGGCCGTGGGATCAAGACTGGGTATCGCACTCATAAGCGCTTGCGTGTAAGGGTGCTTGGGATCCTTGTAGAGCCGGGTCGAGTCGGTCATCTCGACGATCCGGCCGAGGTACATCACGGCGACGCGGTCGCTGATATACTCCACCACCCCCAGATCGTGGGCGATAAAAAGAAACGCGAGCCTGAACTCCTGTTGGAGATCCTTGAGCAGGTTGAGGATCTGCGCCTGCACCGACACATCCAGGGCGCTGACCGGCTCGTCGGCGACGATGAGTTCCGGCCCCACGGCGAGCGCACGGGCGATCCCCACCCGTTGCCTCTGCCCCCCCGAGAACTCGTGAGGATAGCGGCCCATGTACTCGGAGGGGATCCCGACTCGCTCGAGCAGTTCGGCAACCCGCACCCGGACCGCCGGCCCCTTCGCCAGCCGATGGATCTTGATCGCCTCGGCGATCATGCTGCCGATCGTCAGTCTGGGGTTCAGCGAACCGTACGGGTCCTGAAAGATGATCTGCATCCGTTTCCGCATCTCCCGGAGCCGCTTGCTCCCCAGGGATAGCAGCGACGTGCCATCGAAGATCACATCCCCCCCGGTGGGCTCTATGAGACGCAGCACCACGCGGGCCAGTGTCGTCTTGCCGCAACCCGATTCCCCGACGAGTCCGAGGATCTCGCCGCGCCGGATGCTAAAGCTCACCCCGTCCACTGCCTTGGTGTATCCGACAACCCGGGAGAAAAACCCCCTCCGGATCGGAAAGTGCTTCTTGAGCTCAATGATCTCGAGCAGGCTGCCGTTTTCCTTCTGTGTCGTAGTATTCATATTCTTAACTCGTCTCCGTGCTCACGTCTTTCCAGCACCGGACTCGATGGCGCTCCGTCGCATCACGCATGTCGATCTCCTCTTTGCGACAGCGCTCCTCGGCGAAGCAGCAGCGGTCGGAGAAACGACACCCCGCTGGGTAGTGAAAAGGATCCGGTACGCGCCCCGGAATGACATCGAGTTTCTTGCCTTTGTGAATCACACGCGGGATCGACGCCTGCAGTGCGATCGTATACGGATGGCGGGGGCGATGAAAAATATCGGTGACGCTGGCCTTCTCCATCGCCTGGCCGGCGTACATCACGACGACACGCTTTGCCATTTCGGCAATAACGCCGAGGTCGTGCGTGATCATCAGGATCGCCATTCCGATCTCGTCCTGGAGCGACTGCAGGAGCTCGAGAATCTGCGCCTGTATGGTGACATCGAGGGCCGTCGTCGGCTCATCGGCAATCAACAGGCTCGGGTTGCACGACAGCGCCATGGCGATCATCACGCGTTGACGCATCCCTCCGCTCAGCTGGTGGGGATACGATTTCGCGCACGTCCTCGGGTCGGGTATGCCGACGAGATGGAGCATGTCCACGGTCCGCTCTACCGCCTCCTTCTTCCCCACCTTCTGATGGAGCGTCACAGCCTCGCGGATCTGATACCCACAGGTGAAGACCGGGTTGAGACTGGTCATCGGCTCCTGAAATATCATGGAGATCTCGTTGCCGCGGATCGTGCGCATGTCGCGGTTCGAAAGTTTCAGAAGATCGCGGCCCTTGTACAACACCTCTCCGCCATCGATCCTCCCCGGTGGCTCCTGGATCA
The DNA here is from genome assembly GCA_965372355.1 of uncultured bacterium. Classification (GTDB taxonomy): domain Bacteria; phylum Krumholzibacteriota; class Krumholzibacteriia; order WVZY01; family WVZY01; genus CBDVBZ01. The sequence goes on from CBDVBZ010000143.1 coordinate 1,780, forward strand.
GCCGGAGAATCGATAACGCGGTTACCGTTTTTCCGCACCCGCTCTCTCCGACGAGACCGAGGGTCTCGCCCGGCTGAACGTCAAAGCCCACCCCGTCGACGGCGCGAGCGACGCCATCCTCCGTTCGAAAACTGACGCACAGGTCACGTATATCGAGAAGCGGTTCCATGGTATTTGCACCTTCGGGTCAAAACGACTCTAGTGACTGCGGTTCGCTTCGATCAAGCAAAAAGCCGCCGCGCAGTTCTCACCCAGCCGTTCTGACATCCAACGCGTCCCGCAAACCGTCACCGACCAGGTTGCAGGCCATCACGGCCAGCACGATCGCCAGTCCCGGGAAGGCAGACACCCACCACGCGGACAGTAGCACGTCCCGGCCATCGAACACCATCCCTCCCCAGCTCGCGGCGGGCGGCTGCACACCAAGACCGAGGAATGACAGATAAGACTCGAGCAGTATGATCGTCCCGATTCTCAACGTAGCACTAATGACGACGGGACCGAGTGTGTTGGGCACGATATGTTTCCATACAACACGGGCGCGGTTCACCCCGGTCGCCACTGCTGCCTGTACGAAATCCCGCTCCTTGAGCCGCAGGACCTCACCACGAACGAGGCGCGATACACCCATCCACCCGGTCAGCGCGAGCAACAGCACGACCACCCAGAATGAATTGACGAAGAACGCAACAACGGTCAGCACGAGAAGCAGTCGAGGGAATGAGAGCAATCCATCGACCACCCGCATGGTGATGTCATCGACCCACCCGCCCAAATAGCCGGAAAAAGCTCCCACGACCAAACCGATGAGCGTGGCGAGCCCGACGGCGAGAACGGCGACCGCAAGCGATGTCTGCGATCCGTACAAGATCCGGCTCAGTATGTCGCGGCCAAACTTGTCGGTGCCCATGGGGTGAAGCGGAGACGGCGCCTGATACTGCTCGGACACCGGATCCGGTTGAGCGGCGGGATGATACGGCGCGAGCAGCGGCGCGAGCAGCGATGCCACCAGAAAGAACATGAACAGTGCCATCCCGATGACCGCCATCCGATTGGTCTGGAAACGCCGCATGATGCCACCCCAAACCTTCTCTGCCGTGCGCCTCTGATAGACCTGCGGCAGCACCGCCGCCAGGTATGTCAGCACGAGCCCGGCGATGATCCCGGCCGTACGAAACCGGTCGACGGCAACGGGCGAGGTAGCCAGGGCGGACAGGGTCGCCGATTGCACGACGACTATAAAAAGGTAGAAATAGAAGAATGCGGCAAACACAGCGGCAAGCCAGTAACCGCGTGCGATCCGTGCTCCGGGTACGAAGCACAACGCGCCGGCCGGGTCTTCTCCGTTGTGTGCATCCAATGTTGATGCTCCTGGTTTATCCTTCACCATTCTCGCCTCCTGCCGGTGTCTTGATCCTTGGATCCGCCCAGAGGTAAGACAGGTCGGCCAGCAGATTACCCACGATGACCATCACGGCGGCGGTGAGGTTGACGGCCAGCACCACCGGATAGTCCCTTGCGTAAATCGAGTCGACGAGAAGCGAGCCCATCCCGGGCCACGCAAAGATCTTCTCGACGACGACCGCCCCACCGAGGAGAAACGGAATACTCAAACCGACGACGGTCAGGATTGGGGGAAGCGCATTCTTGAAGACGTGCTTCCACATGACGGCGCTTTCTGTAAGTCCCTTGGCCCGCGCCGTCCGGACGAACTCCTGCCCCGTCACATCGAGGAGGCTTCCCCGGGCATAGCGGGCAAAAGCCGCCGTGCTTCCCAACGCCAGCACGCTCACGGGCAACACCAGATGCCACAAACGATCCCCCATGGTCTCCAGAACGCCCCCGCCCTGGAGCTCAAGCGTCGACATGCTCGCGGAGGGAAACCACTGGAGCTTTAGAGAAAAGACTGCGATCAGGGCAAACGCCAGATAAAAGGACGGCAACGAGTAGAAGAACAGGAACAACGGAGATAGCACCTTGTCAACGAGCCCCCGCCGCCGCGCCGCGGACAGCATCCCCAACCCGAGGCCCAACACCACCTGCAGCAGAAGTGCCAGGCCGGTCAGCTGGATCGTTCTCGGGATGACTTCTCCGATGATATCGGACACGGGGCGATGGGAAGACAGACTCAAACCAAAATCCCCGCGCCCATAGCTGCCGAGTGTTTTCGCGAACTGTACGGGGAGGGGGGCGTCGAGTCCGAGCTGGCGCCGAACGGTGTCCATGGCACCGGGATCGATGTCCGGGCTGTAGTAACGGGTCAGCGGATCGCCGGGCGCAAGATGGATGATAAAGAAACTGGCGGTAAATGTGACGAAGATGAGAATGCCCGCGTGGATTGTTCGACGCAGAAGAAATCGGATCATGGCAATCCGAGCGAGAGCCCCGGCGAATCAGCGATCAACCACGTTCGCCGGATTCGGTGTCTAGCGGGACGGCGAGCACCGGTTTGCGGTTCGCCGTCACTTCGTCGAGCCGCCGCACCGGTGTTTTGCTGGGCGCCGACGTTAGCAGTTCAGGATTCTCCCTCGCCTCTTTCGCGATGCGTTTCATCACGGCAATAAACTCGTCCAGTGTATCCTTGCTCTCGGTTTCCGTCGGCTCGATCATGAGCGCCTCGTGCACGATCAGCGGGAAATACACCGTGGGTGCGTAATAGCCAAAATCCAGCAGACGTTTTGCGATATCCAGTGTCCTCACTCCGTGCTTCTTGTACGGATCGCCCGACGCCACGAATTCGTGCATGCACCGCTTGCCATACGGAATCGGATACAAATCGGACAACGCTTCGGCGAGGTAGTTGGCGTTGAGGTTCGCCGCACCGCTGACCCGTCTGAGACCGGAGGCACCGTGCCGCACAATATAAGAGAGCGCTCGCAGGTAGATACCAAAGTTGCCGTAAAACGAGTGAATCGCGCCGACACCATTGGTGCAGTTGTGCGCGAAGCGAAACGCCTCACCAACCTTTTTCACCCGCGGACCGGGGAGATAACGCGCCAGATCCTCACTCACACCCACCGGTCCCGAACCGGGCCCACCTCCGCCGTGCGGTGTCGAGAACGTCTTGTGGAGATTGAGGTGTATGATGTCAAAACCCATGTCGCCTGGCCGGGTTCGTCCGAGCAAAGCGTTCATGTTTGCGCCATCCATATAACAAAGCGCGCCGCGACCGTGTGCCATCTCGATGATTTCGGCGATACGGCTCTCAAAGATACCCAACGTGTTGGGTACGGTCAGCATCAACACAGCCGTGTCCTCGTCGAGCGAACGATCGAGAACATCCATATCGACTTCGCCGTTCTCTCCCGACGGTATCGCCATGTTGCGAAAACCCACCATGTGCGCGCTGGCGGGGTTGGTGCCATGAGCGGAGTCGGCGACCAGAACCTTGGATCTCTTCTCGCCGCGATCATCGAAGTACTTCCTCGTGATCAACATGCCGAGCAACTCCCCGTGTGCGCCGGCCGCCGTCTGCAGCGAAAACTCTTCCATCCCCGTGATCGCGCGGAGCTTCTGCTCCAGCGTGTAGATCACCTCGAGGGCACCCTGCACATCCGCATCCGCCTGTTCGGGATGCAGTCCGGCAAAAGCCGGTATCGATGCGACGTCTTCATTCACTTTCGGGTTGTACTTCATCGTGCAACTGCCAAGCGGGTAGAGATTCTTGTCGACGTGATGGTTGAGGATCGACAACTCGATGAAATGCCGGACGACGCCCGGCTCGGCGACCTCGGGCAGCCGTGGCGGGTCGTCGCGAAGATAGTCGGCCGGCACCTCGACGGGGTCTTCGATGGGTTCGGATGCAAACCGATAACCTGTGCGACCGGGGCGACTCAATTCAAAGATGTCTTTTGGCATTGTTATTCCCTTACACGTCTTTGAGAATCCCGCAGAAGCGTTCCAGATCTTCGTCGGTGCGCTTTTCGGTCACGGCGACGAGCAGATCGTTGCGCGCCTCTTCCCCAAAACGTTCCTTCAGCGGGATACCGGCGAGCACATCCTGCCGCCGCGCCGCCGCTACGACCTCGGCGGCATCCACCGGACAACGAACGACAAACTCACGGAAAAACGGTCCCCCGAATCGCAACGAGTACCCATCGTATTGCTCGATCATCTTGCTCAGTCGATGCGCCTTCGAATGACAGACCTTGCCCATTTCGCGGAACCCCGACTCACCAACCAGCGACAGATAAATCGTCGAGCGGAGCGCGGCCAACCCCTGATTTGTGCATATGTTCGAGGTCGCCTTCTCGCGCCGTATGTGTTGCTCACGAGTCTGCAGCGTCAACACGTAGGCGGTCTTGCCATCGAGGTCCGTGGTCCGGCTCACCAGCCTGCCAGGGAGACTTCGAATGAACTTCTCACGACACGCCATAAAGCCCACGAGCGGTCCGCCGAAGTTCATATCGTTACCCAAGCTCTGGCCCTCGCCGACTGCGATATCGGCGCCGTAGGCTCCCGGCGGTTTGAAAAGCGACAGCGACATCGGATCGACGGACACAACGAGCAGCGCACCGGAGTCTTTGATCGCCCCCCGGTACTCCCAGGGCCGTTCGAGTACCCCGAAGTAATTCGGCGTCTGCAGGAGCACTGCCGCCACGCCGTCATCGAGCGCGTCGCGCACCGACGATGGGTTGAGGTCACCGTTTGGTCCTGTTGGAATGGTCGTAATCTTGATATCCCGCCCACTCGCGTATGTCGACAACACGGCACGGTAACGCGGGTTGACGTTCTCGGCACAGAGGAGCTCACCGCGCCTCGTGATCCTTGTCGCCATCAGTGCCGACTCGGCAAACGCGGTCGCGCCGTCATACATCGACGCGTTGGCAACCGGCAGTGCAGTCAGTCTCGAAATCAGCGTCTGAAACTCAAAGATCGCTTGCAGAGTACCCTGGCTTACCTCGGGCTGATACGGTGTATAGGCCGTGTAGAACTCCGATCGGCTCGAGAGATGATTGACGACCGAGGGAACAACGTGGTCGTACACACCCCCGCCGAGAAAACTCGTCATACCCGAGGCGGCCTCGTTCTTCTCTCCAAGCGAATCGAAGTACCCTTTTGTCTCGAACTCAGTCAGCCCCTCTCCGATCGCAAGCGGTTCCTTGAGTCGCAGAGGTTCTGGAATGACATCGAACAGCTCTTCCACGGAGTCGAGCCCGAGCCTCTCCAGCATCTGTTTGACTTCTTCTTCTGTGTGATATAGATAAGGCATCCGCTAATCGTTTCCGATCATCTCTTTGTAAGCATCATGGCTCATCATCTCATCCAACTCGGATGGGTTCGTCATTTTTATTTTCAAAAACCATCCTTCTTCGTACGGACTCTGATTAACAATATCCGGGTTGGCTTCCAGCTCGGTATTGATCTCCTCGACGACCCCCGTGACGGGCGAGTAGATATCCGCAACGGTCTTGACCGCTTCTATCGTCCCCACCGACTCCGCGCTTTTCACTTCTCTGCCGACCTCGGGCAGTTCCACAAACACGATATCACCCAACTCCCCCGCGGCAAAATCCGTTATCCCGATCGTCGCAATATCGGAGCCTTCCTCGCGTGCCACCCATTCGTGTTCTTTTGTGAAGTGCAAGCTGTCGACGTTCATTTGTGCTCCTTTCCGCTATTTCGCACGGCTCTTGTAGAATGGAAGCTTCGTCAATGCGGCCGGTGCGACCGCCCCCCGAATCTCAACGCCGTACGATCCATCACGCTGCTTTGCCTGCGTCTCGATCGACGCCATACACAGGCTTTTCTGCAACGTCGGCGAAAACGTGCCACTGGTGACCCGTCCGATCTCGTCGCCGCCCTTTACAATCTTGTACCCTTGTCTTGCAATCCGTTTGCCTTCGAGTTCCAGACCCACCAGCGTGCGCTTTGGCCCGTTGGCTTTTTCCTCCCGGAGCGCCTCCAACCCGACGAAACGATCCTTTTTTAGTTTGACGACCCAACCGAGCCCGGCCTCGAGCGGCGATGTGTCGTCATCGAGCTCGTGGCCATACAGACAATACGATGCTTCGAAACGAAGCGTGTCCCGCGCCCCAAGCCCGATCGCCGCGATCCCGCAAGAAGCGCCCGCCTCCGTGATGGCGTTCCACAGCGCCGCGGCCTGACCGGCCGGTAAAAAGATCTCATAGCCGAACTCTCCTGTGTACCCTGTCCGCGAGACAAGAACCTCCCCACCCCGATGCTCGAAGGAGAACCCCCCGTAATAGGACAGCCGATCCAACTCGTCCTTTACGTCGGCGAAGAACTCGCAAGCGATGAGTGTATCTTTGGTCCGGGGGCCCTGCACCGCTATCAGAGCAATGTCATCGCTCACGTTGGTGACTTCAACACCGTCTCTCGGGAACGCCGTCATATGGGCGAAGTCCTTCTCGATGTTCGACGCGTTGACCACGAGAAGAAGTCGATCTTCTGCCAGGACATTGACGAGGAGGTCATCCACCACCGTGCCGTTTTCTCGGCACATCACGGTGTACTGCAGGTCACCGGGGCGCAGCCCCATGCAATCATTTGTTACCAATCCGTTGACGAACTGCCTGGCACCCTTGCCCGCGACGATGAACTCTCCCATGTGGCTGACATCGAACAACCCCACGCACTC
>CBDVBZ010000144.1:0-8286 GCA_965372355.1 uncultured bacterium
TCCTTCGGACACAGTTCAACCGGCACTCAACCAAGTGCTCGGTCGAAGCTGACGTCCTTCGGACACAGTTCAACCGGCACTCAACCAAGTGCTCGGTCGAAGCTGACGTGCTCCGGGCATAGCTCAACATGGCGCCGACTTATATAAGGTCGGTTGGAGCAGACGCCCTTCAGGCGCAGCTCAACCGACGATTCTAGCTAACCGACCCCGTTGCCGATTTCGGGTGGTGGCCCGTGTTAAACTATTCCTGCATAAAGCCTTATGACGTCACGCGGGCAAAAAGAGCGTTGACATAAACCCTTGTCATCGGATATCTTGCTAGATGCAGGGGCGTTCACCCCTTCGGGTTGGCGCTCGCCATCGGGTTGTTGGTGACGATGCCCTCAAGTTTGTAATTTTCCATAACGTTAGCTGCTATATCGGCTAGCCCCACAACCCCGTTTGGGGGATCTGCGCCCACATGCAAAGCAAGTATTTGGACGGTTTCTATCGAGGTGAGATCCTCGCGGCCTCCCGGCTCATGTCAATCGTCGAGAGCGGCGGTCCGGAGGCGGAGGCGATACTTGACACGCTGTTCGCAAAGGTCGGCCGAGCGTACAAGATCGGCGTGACCGGTTTGACCGGGTCGGGCAAGAGCACGCTGGTCAACCAGCTGACGCAGCGGTTTCGTCAGCGGGGCGCGACCGTCGGTGTCGTCGCTGAGGATCCCACAAGCCCTTTTACGGGCGGCGCGATTCTGGGTGACCGCGTCAGAATGACGGACGCAGCGGGTGACGAGGGCGTTTTTATTCGGAGCATCGCGAGCCGCGGGAGCGAAACCGGGCTGAGCACCTCTGCCATGGAGCTTGCCGATGTGCTCGACGCGTTTGGACGCGACATCATTTTTCTCGAAACGATCGGCATCGGCCAGCTCGAGTACAAGATCCGTTACAGTGGTCACACAACTGTGGTAGTGCTCACGCCGGACGCGGGCGACGACGTTCAGGGGATGAAGTCGGGTCTGATGGAGATTGGCGACATCTTCGTCGTCAACAAAGCTGACCGCAAACATGCGGAGCGGTATGCCGCCGACCTTCGCTCGATCATCGAGCTCACGTCGTCGGAGCGGGATTGGCTGCCCCCCGTGGTCACCACGGTGGCCATCAAGGATGAGGGCGTAGACGATCTGCTCGCCGCGGTTGACCGTCACCGGGCCTTTCTCGAAGAGGGCAACCGCATGGCGGAGAAGCGAATCGAGTCGCTCCGCAACCGAATCACAATGATTGTCGAAGACAAGTTGAAGGAACTGTTCTGGAAAAACGATCACACGATTGAAACGCTCGATAGGATGGTCGGAGAAGTCGCGTCGGGTAAGAAATCACCGTATCGGGCCGCCAACGAGTTGATTTCGACGAAACGTCTGAGCAACGCAGCAAAGGGGGAGTCTCCTTGAATCCAAAGCTCATGGCCTCGCTGAAAGAGAAGAAAAAAGAGTATCTCGAAACCATCGAGAAGAGCCAGACGCGTGATGCCGATTTTACAACGGTGTCTTCTGAGCCGGTGGATGTTCTCTATACGCCCGATGATGTGGCGGATATCGACGCCCTTGAAGACATCGGGTTTCCCGGTGAGTACCCATACACCCGCGGTGTGCACACGAACATGTATCGCGGCAGACTGTGGACGATGCGGCTTTTCGCAGGCCTGGGCTCGGCGAGGGATACGAACGAGCGCTTTCACTATCTGCTCAAAAGAGGGCAGACGGGGCTGTCCGTCGCTTTCGATCTGCCGACACTCTACGGTCGCGACAGCGATGATCCGATGGCGCTCGGTGAGGTCGGCAAGTGTGGTGTAGCCATCGACTCGCTACGTGATATGGAGAGCCTTTTTAAGGGAATCGATCTCAACAAAATCACGACGTCGATGACGATAAACGGTCCGGCGATCATCGTCTTTGCCCTCTATGTGGCGAACGGGCTGAGAAAGGGCGTGGCGCTGGAAAACCTCGCCGGCACGACACAGAACGACATTCTCAAGGAATACATCGCCCAGAAGACGTTCATTTTTCCACCGGAACCGTCGATGCGTTTAATCACGGACAAGATGACGTTTTGTACCGAACATATGCCCAAATGGAATACGATCAGTATCAGCGGTTATCACATCCGCGAAGCGGGCTCCACGGCGGTGCAAGAACTCGCCTTTACGCTGGCCGACGGGTTCGCCTACGTCGAGGCCGGGATACAGGCGGGGCTCAATGTGGACAATTTTGCCCCTCGGCTGTCGTTCTTTTTTAACTCCCATGTCGATTTCTTCGAGGAGATCTGCAAGTACCGTGCGGCCCGACGCATCTGGGCGAAACGCATGAAGCAAAAGTACGGCGCCAAGAAGCCCCGGTCCTGGCTGATGCGGTTTCATACGCAAACCGCCGGGTGCTCGCTCACCGCGCAGCAGCCGGAGAACAACATCGTTCGCACGGCGTTTCAGGGGCTGGCCGGCGTGCTTGGCGGCACGCAGTCGCTTCACACCAATTCCATGGATGAGACACTGGGGCTGCCGACGGAAAAGGCGGCCCGCATTGCGCTTCGTACGCAGCAGCTCATCGCCTACGAGACCGGCGTCGTGAACACGGTCGATCCCCTCGGTGGCAGCTATTTTATAGAGGCGCTGACGAACAGGATGGAGGAACAGGCCGAGGAGTACTTCCAGGAGATCGACGAACTCGGTGGCGTCATCCCCGCGATCGAGGACGGTTTCTTTGCGCGGGAGATCGGGAGGGCCGCCTGGGAGTATCAGAAGGCGGTAGAGAGCCGTCGCAAGATCATCGTCGGCGTGAACGACTTCATAGAGGGCGACGAGGAAAGCGATATACCGATCCTCTACATCGACGAGCAGGTGGAGACGGATCAGGCGGCATCGCTAAAACAACTCCGCAAGGAGCGGGACAACGGCGCGGTTCAGGCGAAGCTCGACGCGCTGGAGAAGGCAGCCGCGACGGACGAGAACCTCGTTCCTCTTCTTCTGGATTGCGCGAAGGCGTACGCGACGGAAGGTGAGATGACGAACGTTTTCAAGAAAGTGTTTGGTGAGTACAAAGAGCCGGCGTACTTCTAGCGCCGGTAGTTCGAGGCTAACCCTATTATGAACGCGTGAGTCTTCACGCGTGTAGCCAGGTGAGTCGATGAAGAAACCAATAAAGATTCTCGTAGCGAAGCCTGGGCTCGATGGCCACGACCGCGGGGCGAAGATTGTGTCGAATGCACTGCGCGATGCCGGCATGGAGGTCATCTATACGGGGCTTCACCAGACTCCGGATATGATTGTGGAGGCGGCCGTCCAGGAGGACGTTGACGTGGTCAGCCTCAGCATTCTCTCCGGGGCCCATATGGGTTTGTTTCAGCGTGTGCGGACTCAAATGAATGATCAGGGGTTGGAGAACGTGCCGTTGATCGGCGGAGGGATCATCCCGGATGAGGATGTGCCGAAGCTCAAAGCACTCGGTGTCAATGAGGTCTTCGGGCCCGGCACCGACACACGCGACATCGTGAAGTATGTTAAAAGCTTGTTCAAAGAAAAGGCAAAGAAGTAGGCCGGATAGGGAGGACGCGAATGGAACCGATGGAGCTGACGGAAGAGCAGCTAATGATCCGCGAGATGGCAAGCAAGTTTGCCGATTCGGAAGTGCGGCCCATAGCCAAGGAGATCGATGCGAAGGGCGAGTACCCTTTGGAGATGTTCCAGAAAATGGCGGAAGTCGGGTTTCTGGGTCTTTCCGTCCCGGCAGAATACGGCGGGGCCGGCGTGGACACCGTGTGTTACTCGATCGTCGTCGAGGAGTTGTCACGGGTGTGCGCCTCGACAGGTCTCTCTGTTGCGGCTCACAACTCGCTGGGCATGACACCGATTTTGCTGGCCGGCACCGAAGACCAGAAGCAGAAGTATCTTCCCGAGCTGGCGAGTGGGCAGGCCATCGGCGCCTTCTGCTTGACGGAACCGCAGGCGGGAAGCGATGCGTCGGCGATCCAGACGCGCGCGGTGCTCAAGGGAGACAAATACTATCTAACGGGAAACAAGGTGTTCGTGACGAACGGCGGGTTCGCCAAGTATCTCATCGCGACGGCGGTCACCGACCCCGACAAGGGGGCCAAGGGGATCAGCGCGTTCATCATCGAAAACGACTATCCGGGCTTTAGCGTGGGCACGATCGAGAACAAGCTGGGCTGCCGCGCCTCGTGTACGGCGGAGATCGTTCTCGATAACTGCGAAGTGCCCAAGGAAAACCTGCTCGGTGAGGGCGGCGCCGGTTTTGGAACGTTTATGAGAACCCTCGAGGGGGGGCGGATATCGATCGCGGCGATGGCGCTCGGTATCGGGCAGGGGGCGATGGATGAGGCGAGGACGTACAGCCAGGACCGTAAACAGTTTGGCAAAACCATATCCAAGTTTCAGGCCATACAGCACATGCTGGCGACCATGGCCACGGAGATCCACGCCTCGCGGCTGATGGTCTATTATGCGAGCCGCCTCAAGGACGAGAAGAAGCCGTTTGGCATAGAGGCGTCGATGGCAAAGCTATTCGCGTCCGAGATGGCCACGCGGACGTGCGACAAGGCGCTTCAGATCCACGGCGGTTACGGATACACGAAGGAATACGCTGTTGAGCGAATGTACCGCGATGTGAAGGTATGTGAGATCGGGGAAGGGACGAGCGAGATTCAGAGAATGATCATCGCGCGCCATCTTCTTAGTCAATAAACCGCGCTATTCATTTGGGGAGGATGCGATGGAAACGGCAGTTATCACAGCAGCTCTACGTGCACCCATAGGGAGGTTCCTGGGTGGGCTTTCCAGCATCCCGGCGCCGCAGCTGGGCGCCGAGGTGATCAAAGGGATCTTTGCGGAGACCGGCACCGACCCGGCGCAGGTCGATGAAGTCATCATGGGCAACGTCCTCCAGGCCGGGTTGGGTCAGAACCCTGCGAGGCAGGCAGCACTCTCCGGGGGTGTCCCACCGGCAGTGGGGGCCATGACGATCAACAAGGTGTGCGGGTCCGGTCTCAAGTCCGTGATGCTGGCGGCGCAGGCGATTCGTCTCGGCGATGCGAACCTCATTCTGGCCGGCGGTTTCGAGAACATGAGCGCCGCGCCTTATTTGATCCCCAAGGCGAGGACGGGGCTTCGGTTGGGTCATGGGGAGCTCATTGACTCGATGGTCAACGACGGTCTCTGGGACTGTCACAACGATTTTCATATGGGGAACACGGCGGAACTGGTTTCGGAAAAATACAAGGTGAGTCGTGAGGCGCAGGACGAATACGCGTTGGGTAGTCAGCAGAAGGCTGTCAAGGCGATCGAAGAGGGTGCCTTCAGGGACGAGATCATCCCGATCACCGTGAAGAGCCGGAAGGGTGAGACGGTTGTTGATACCGATGAAGGACCGCGCAAGGACACGACGATGGAGAAACTCTCCGCGCTCAAGCCCGTTTTCAAGAAGGGTGGCACCGTGACCGCCGGCAATGCCTCGACGATCAACGACGGGGCGGCCGCCGTGCTCGTCGCATCGGAGCGCAAGGCGAAAGAACTCGGTCTGCCGATTCTTGCGACGATAGACGCGTTCGCGGTTGGTGGAATGGCTCCCGAGTGGGTCATGATGGCCCCCGTCAACGCGGTCGGAAACCTGCTGAGGAAGACAGGCGATAACATCGAGGATTACGATCTCATCGAACTCAACGAGGCGTTTGCGGTTCAACCGGTGGCGGTGACCGCCGAGCTCGGTATGCCGCTCGACCGGGTCAACGTTAACGGCGGCGCGGTTGCGTTGGGGCACCCAATCGGCGCGTCGGGCGCCCGTGTTCTCGTCACCCTGATTCATGCGCTGCACAAGCGCGGTGGCAAGAGGGGCCTGGCGACGTTGTGCCTCGGCGGTGGCAACGCCGTGGCGATGACCGTGTCCGTGTAGCCGTTTCTGGGTGTGATGTAAGAAAGGAGTGGACGTTCGATGGAAGTCAAGAATGTCTCGGTCATCGGAGCCGGGGCCATGGGAAACGGAATTGCGCAGGTATTCGCGCAGGCCGGCTATTCGATCAAGTTGATAGACATGGAGGATTCGTTTCTCGAGCGTGCCATGGCCACAGTCGGGAAAAACCTGGATCGCATGATCAAGAAAGAAATCCTGACCGCAGAGCAGAAGGAAAGCACGCTCGGCAATATCAGCACCAGTACGAACGTCGGTGACGCCAAGGGAAGTGACCTCGTTGTCGAAGCCATCTTCGAGGATCTCGGTGTCAAGGAGTCGTTCTGGGCGGAGGTGGGTCCGAACGTCGGCGACGCGGCGATTCTGGCCTCGAACACGTCCTCGATTTCGATCACGCATCTGGCCTCGAAGGTACCGCATCCCGAGCGCTTTATCGGCATGCACTTCATGAATCCCGTACCGGTGATGAAGCTGGTCGAGATTATCCGCGGTCTGGAAACCAGCGACGACGTCACGAAGATGACGATCGATCTCTGCGAGAAACTCGGCAAGATCCCCGTCGAGGTAAACGACTATCCGGGGTTTGTTGTCAATCGCGTTTTGATACCGATGATCAACGAGGCTGCCTACTGCCTGATGGAGGGTGTGGCGACGGAAGAGGCGATCGATCAGGTCATGAAGCTCGGTGCGGGGCATCCGATGGGGCCGCTGACGCTGGCCGATCTCATTGGTCTCGATGTGTGCCTGAGCATCATGGAAGTTCTCCACCGAGATCTGGGAGATTCGAAGTACCGGCCGTGTCCGCTTCTCAAGAAGATGGTCGCCGCGGGGCGTTTGGGCAGAAAGACCGGGCGGGGCTTCTATGATTACAGCAAGTAGGCGGGCATGGGGTTATACGACGAGAGAATGACAAATCAGCCCAGGGGGGGAGCAATGAGGGTACACAGGACACTCGTATCGGCGTTTATGTTGCTGGTGGTTCTGCTGGCGTCTTCTGGCGCCTCGGCAGCGGGGTGGCTTCTGGGAGTTAAAGGCGGTTTCAACTCCGCCAAGTTCGTCGGTGACCCGATCACCGCATTCATCACGCAGCCGGGCGTGGATGTGTCCGGACGGGTGGATGACTGGCAGGAAGGGTTCAATGCCGGCGTCTTCGCGCGCATGGGTCTGTCTGAGTACGTCGGTCTCCAGGCGGAGCTAATCTTCAGCCAGAAGGGCGGCGAGGGAACGGTAACCGGCACGGCCGATGTCGAGTACGCGCCCGGTCTTATCCGAACGGGCACGATTAACGGTGTTGCGAACATCCAGATGGATTACGTTGAGATTCCGGTCTTTGCCGTGTTCTCGTTTCCCACGGATGGAAGCGACAAGGTTAACCTCACCGCCTCGGCCGGCCTGTATGTTGCACACAACACCGCGGCGTTTTTGAACATCGAAGGTGAGGGAAGTGTGGAGTTGGAGGACGGTTCGTTCCAGCGGGTCAATTTCGATCAGCGTTGGGGGATCGGCAGCAACGTAAACCGGTGGGACTTCGGTGGTCTGATCGGCGCCGGTGTGGAATGGTCGCTGGAGAAAGTGACCTTACTGTTCGACTTCCGTTGGGAATTCGGGTTTCTTTCGGTCGATGGCACGGATTCGAACTCGAGCACACGCAACAACGTTATCATGTTGACGTTTGGTGTCGGGTTTCCCGTTGGGCAGTGACCCCTGCGGGGCAAGAACGCGCTGAGGCTCAGTCCTTGGCGTCGAGCTCCACGAGTTCGTAGAGCACGCGCTCGGTCGACTTTGGGTGGATGAAGGCGACAAGCGAGTTGTCCTTGCCACGACGGGGCGTCTCGTCGATCAGCTTTACGCCCTCGGCACGCAAAGTGTCGAGGGTTTTGCGTATGTCGTCGACGACAAACGCCAGGTGATGCAGTCCCGGCCCCCGCGTCTCGACAAACTTCCGAATCGGTGACTTCTCGCTCTTGCCCTCGAGAAGCTCGATCGCCGTATCCCCGATACCCAACGTCGCAATCTCGACACCGTAATCCTCGATAGTCTCGCGGTGCCGTACCTCGAGCCCCAGGACCGCAGAGTACGTCTCGATCGCCCGATCGAGATCCTCGACGGCGATGGCGATATGGTCGATTTTCGTGAACATGTTCAATCCTTACCGTGTTAGTAGATGGCGCGAGTGAGGTCTTCCGTCGGGTCCCTTCGCGGGAACCCTCTTTCAGAGGACAGGCGAGGATCCACCGCGGCCGCGCCGGAGGCGCCGCGCTGAGCGCGATGCGTCAGCGAGCGCGACGCGGTTAGCGGAGCGAAGTGGAGCGAGGGCCCGAGGAAGAGCCTCG
>CBDVBZ010000145.1:0-8212 GCA_965372355.1 uncultured bacterium
ATCGAACCAGACACCCAGGTGCATGCGTGAGTTCTTGTTTATATGATGGCGGATCTTGTCCACGCCAAAAACCCATCCCACGAGGATGCATTCCGATAAACCGACGAGAAGAAGACCGTAGGAGAACACCCAGTGGTCCATGAGATCGAGCAGTGTAAGACCGAGCGTTCCGTTATTCTCGAGCCCGGGATTGACGACCTGCGGCAGGGCAAAGCACGCGCTCCCGATGAGACCCACCGTCGCCACGATGCCGACGGTTTTTTTGCGTGTCCAACCGAAATTATCTTTCATCGATGACACGATGGTTTCGACCAGTGACACCGATGACGTCAGACCGGCAAGAAGCAGCAGTGTAAAAAACAAGACTCCGAAAGCGGCGACTCCGGTGGGTAGTTCACTAATGCCCGTTGGAATGATAAAAAAGGTCATACTGAGCGTACTGGCCTGTGGCACGACAGCGCACGCGAACAGAATTGAGAAGATAGCGAGCCCAGCGATGTACTCGAAGCCGCAGTTGAGAAGCGATGTGATAACGGAGTTCTGCGTCACATCGCTCTTGCTAGGCAAATAGGATGCGTACGCGGTCATCGTGCCGAATCCGAGTGATAGCGTAAAGAATATCTGGCCAAAGGCGCCCTGCCAGACGGCTGGATCCTTCATCACGGAGAAGTTGGGGGTAAAAAGAACGTATACGCCATGGATGCCGTGCTGCAGGGTGATCCCACGGATAATGAGAACAATCATGAATATCCACATAAGCGGTACGAAAACCCGGGTCACCGGCTCAATGCTGTCGACCCCCTTCCTCACAATCAGAACGTTGAAGAACCAAATGATGACCACATAAACCAAGGGCTTCCATGTCGAGAGCATGTGAAAGAAATACGCCACGGGATTTGCGATATCCCCTTCGACGAAACCGAATGCCGGCACCGCTACGGACACTTTCCACAGCGCTCCGAACGATCCGACCAGCATACCGAAAACCCAGCCAAGAATCGTGATGTAGTACATGGTGAGAAAACCCGCATTCAGGTTTGCCCACCATCCCAGAAATTCCCCCTTACTCCCCGCGACGCGAGAAAGGGACCCCGGGAACGCATGTCGAGTGTAGTTGCCCAGACCGAATTCGAGGATCATCACCGGAATACCGATGACAAAGAGTGCAATGAGGTACGGCAGGTAGAAGGCACCGCCGCCGAATCTGTAGGCATTTGCCGAGAAGAATACGATGTTACCGAGGCCAATGGCAGAGCCAGACGCGGCGAGAATGAAGCCGATCCGAGATTTCCACTGGCCACGAGCGGCGGCTTTGTCCGGCAATCAACCCCCCTTAAGCTATCGGGTGTAAGATCAAGGCACTGTATGCATTGATAGTCTCAACTGTCAAGATTTTTGCGGATCATGGAGGTTGATGTCTCCGGCGACACAGATGGGCTGAAGGTCCCGGAGAACTTTCTCGAAGAGGGCGCAGAATACAAGGCCGAAGTCCTGTTCATCTTGGAGAACGGCAACAAAACCATCACGGAGGGGTTCTTCAACACGTTGCCGTGGGCGTTGCCGCTAAGGCTGTGTTGCCGAGGTCGGTTCCGGTGCGGGCTCCGTGTATTGGCGCCCAATGATCCGCATGGCGAGCCTCTTGACATCCTCGAGAATGATATAGACCGACGGCACGATGATGAGCGTGGTCACCGTCGAGAAAATCACGCCGAAGCCGAGCGAGATGGCCATCGGGATGAGAAACTTCGCCTGTACGCTTTTCTCGAGCAGAAGCGGTGTGAGACCGGCGAATGTGGTGAGCGATGTCAGGATGATCGGCCGGAAACGCGCGATGCCTGCTTCGTACACCGCCCGGGTGAGATCGCCGTGCTCGGCACGGCGCCGGTTGACGTAGTGGACGAGCACGATGCTGTCGTTGACGACCACACCGGTCAGTGCGACCAGACCGAACATGGAGAGGATCGTGAGATTTTGTCCCATGATGACGTGTCCCCACACGGCGCCGACCATACCAAAGGGAATGATCGACATCACGATCAGCGGCTGGATATACGATCTGAACGGAATGGCCATCAATGCATAGATGGCGATCAGCGCAAAAAGGAATCCTCTGACGAGCCCCGCCATGGTATCGGCCTGTTCTCGCTGCTCCCCCTCGAATGTGTACGACACGCCGGGATAGTCGGCAAGAATCGCCGGGAGTGCGGTCTCCTTCAAATCCGCCAGGACCTCGGAAGCGTTACCCTGGGTCTCATCCACATCGGCCGTTACATTGATCGCGCGTTGCCGGTCGACGCGCCGGATGCTCGAAAACCCCCGCCCCTGCTCCGCCTCCGCCACGACGGAGAACGGGATCTCGCCGCCGTTGGCGGTCCGAATGCGCATGTCTTCGAGATCGCCGATCGAGCGCCGCTGGTCCTCCGGATAGCGGACCATGATCCGGACATCGTCGCGTCCCCGTTGAATCCGCTGGGCTTCCTCGCCGTAGAACGCCTGCCGAACCTGACGCGCGAGGTCGATCAGCGTGATCCCGTACGCCTCGGCGGCCGGTTTGACGAAGAGCTTGACCTCTTGTTTGCCGGATCGGAAGGAGTCGGTGATATCGAACACACCGTGGTATTTGGCAAGCTCGAGTTTGAGCCGCTCGGATGCGGCCGACAGGTCATCCATGTCGAGACCGGTCAACTGAACGTTGATGGGTTCACCCGTGGAAAAGATGCTCGATGTAAACGCGAGCTCGACCACGTCCGGAATGGGTTCGGTTGTCTGCCGCCACCGCCGGACGATCTCCGCGCTCGTGATATCGCGATCCTCGGAAGGCGCGAGCTCCAGGACCATCTCGCCCAGGTGGCTTTGGGCATAGGCGCCTGCGCTAACCCCCGCGTGCGGGCCCTGTCGTACCCGAAACGGCTGATCCCCAACCGACGTGAAGACGTGCTGAATGGTTTTCGGATGCCCATCGCGTGTGGCGGCATTGAGCTCATCGCGTAGCGCGAGTGCGCTGTCTTCGATCTTTTTCATCGCTTCCGCCGTTGCCTCGACCGGTGTGCCCAGCGGCATGGTCACGGCGGCGGATACGAAATCCGACTCGACGTTGGGAA
Organism: uncultured bacterium; assembly: GCA_965372355.1. Taxonomy (GTDB): domain Bacteria; phylum Krumholzibacteriota; class Krumholzibacteriia; order WVZY01; family WVZY01; genus CBDVBZ01. The sequence continues at coordinate 3,102 of CBDVBZ010000145.1, forward strand.
AGAAGATGAACTTGACCCAACCGGCACCGAGAAGCCCGATGGTAAGAAGAAGTGTTACCGTGGCGATGGCGACCGTTGTGTATCGAAAGCGAACACCCATCTCCAGACTGGGTTTGTAGACCCGCTGGATAAACCAGCCCACTCGATCGGCGAAAGCAGTCTGAAAACGAAGCCAGATGGCGCCGACGCCACGTGGCTTCTTCTTGTCGTGGATGTGAGACAGGTGCGCGGGAAGTATGAATAGCGACTCGATGAGCGAGAACGCGAGCGCGCAGATCACGATCACCGGGATCACACCCATGACCTTGCCCATCATTCCGGTGACGTAGAGCAGCGGGAGAAACGCGGCGATGGTCGTCAGCACACCAAAGATCACGGGGGTTGCGACCGAGATGGCGCCGCGCGCGGAGCCTTCCGGGCCAGCGTCACCCTGCTCCTGGTGTTTGAAAATGTTCTCACCGACAATGATGGCGTCATCGACCACGATTCCGAGAACAACGATAAACGCAAAGAGAGAAATCAGATTGATCGTGACACCGGCCATCGGCATCAGCCAGAACGCGCCGAGAAACGAGATCGGGATACCGAGGCTCACCCAGAAGGCGAGACGGAACTTGAGAAAGAGGGCGAGAATAATAAAGACAAGGATGTAACCGTTGCGCGCATTGCGGATCATCAGATCCATACGACCTGCGAGGATTCGCGAGAAATCATTCCACGCGGTCAGCGTGACACCGGCCGGCATCCGGTTCTGCGCGTCCCTGGTATATTCTTTGACCTTGGCCGCAATATCCAGAGCGCTCTGATTGCCCACGCGGTAGACGCGAATGCCCACGGCCGGCTCGCCGGAGAATCGCGCGGATTGATCCGTCTCGGCAAAACCATCGACCACATGGGCAACGTCACCGAGGAGCAGACGCGTGCCGTCGGGCCGGGTCAGCAAAACCAGATTTTCGAACTCGTCCCCGCGGTAGGCCTGGCCCTTGGTCCGCAGTAGAATCTCACCGCCCGGTGTGCGAATCGATCCACCGGGAAGATCGAGCGATGACCTGCGGACGGCCATGGCCACCGCATCGAATGTCAGGTTGTGACGGCGGAGCGCCTCCTCCGAGACCTCGATCGAGACCTCATACGGGCGGGCGGCCACCAGCTCGACCTGCGTGATACCCGGGACGGTTGTCAGCTCGTCGCGCACGCGTTGTCCGAGCGCCTTGAGCGTGACCTCGTCAACCGGTCCCGACACGGCGACATCGATCACCTGCCGGCGATTGGTGATTTCCGAGATGACCGGTTTTTCGGTTTGCTCGGGGAATGTTTCGATCGCATCGACACGCGCCTTGATATCGTTGAGCATCTCGCGGGGATCGGTCCCCGAATCGAGCTCGACGGTCACCGACGCCACGCCCTCGGTCGATGTCGATGTGATCTGTTTGATGCCCTCGAGATCCTGGATTGCCTCCTCGATACGAACGGCTACGCCTTCCTCGACCTCTTCGGGCGCCGCGCCGAGGTAACGGACGGATATGCTGATAATATCGAGCGAGAACTCCGGAAAGATCTCTTTGGTAATCGTAGGAATCGTGAGCACACCCGCCGCTACGATCATGATCATCAGCAGGTTGGCGACGACTGAATTCTGGGCGAACCACTTGATGGCGCCGTTCATGAGCCATCTCCCGTCTTGAGCGTCGTCGTGCTATCCCCCATCTCCGTGGTGGGTTGGGGCTGTTGTGAAGGGTTGGCCGCTGTTCGGACCTTCATCCCGTCGGTGACCGCATCGAGTGACGAGACGCAGACCTTCTCGCCCCGATTGAGCCCACCCTGGACAATTGCTCTGTTGCCGCTGAGACGCAGAATGTTGATCTCACGAAAACGAATGTGGTCGTCGTCATCGACGACGAGAACCATGTTGCCGCCTCGCACCGCCGACCGGGGCAGCACCACGGCGTTCTCTATCTCACGACCCGCGATATCCGCCTGAACAAAGAGACCCACGGCCAGGGGCATCCGTTCCCCGCCGGTCTTGCGGCCGTAGGGGTCCTCCACCTGGGCGACAGCGTGCACGACGCGGCTGACCGGATCGATTTCGCCCTCGATGCGGACGATCCGCGCCACCCACTCGCGGTGGCCGCCTCCAAATTCAGCACTCAGCAGAACCTCCGGCCCCTGCATGTCTGATTTCTCTCCGCGGTAGTTGAACGGCAGATCGAGAAATGCGAGCTGCGCATCGGGGATCGGCAACCGAACTTCGGCGTAGTCGATGGCATAAATGGCCGCCACGGGGGCACCGGGTGTCAGATACTGCCCGACATCGGCCATTTTCTCGCGGACACGACAGGCAAACGGGGCGCGGACCCGGGTTCTTCTGAGGTTTCTTCTGGCCACTTCGAGCGATGCCTCGGCGGCGGCCAGAGCGGCCTTTGCCTCCTGGAGCTGGAGCTCACGCGTGGCGAGCGGCGATTCCTTATCGCCGCCCAGTGTCTGCCATTCCTCTCGGGCCACCTCGGCCTGGGCCTCTTCGAGCTCGGCGCGCACCCGCGCTTGCGCGACCTGTCCCTGTGCGGTGACGACGGCGAGCTCGTAGTCGCGCGCATCGATGCTTACGAGGATTTCGTCTTTTTCAAAATAGCCGCCGGCGGCGAACGACGGAGCGATAGTCATAACGCGTCCCGCCACTTCGGAGACCAGTGCCGTCTCTGTCCGCGGCTTGACGGTACCGTGTGTGGTCACGGTAAACCGGTGTGTCTGCGGCTCGGCGATGACAACGCGGACGAGCGGCGCGTACTCTTCGGGCGCCCGTGTCGCGACCGGCGCCCGCGATTTGAGCATCACCATCGTTATCACCGCACCGACGATCACAATCGCGAACGGCAGGATCAGTCTTAGTTTTTTCTCACTCAACGGGGGCCTCCGTTTCAGACGTTGCATTCGCTTCCGCTGTCTCTTCGGGCGCTTGTGCTTCCAGAAATTTCATCCACTCGTCGTCCAGATCAAAGCCACCGCCCAGAGAGACATGGAGGTTGACGCGCGCGTCGAGCCGCAGCCGGCGAACGGTCAGAAGCTCGCTTTGCGAGTTGAGGGCGCGCCGTTGTGTTTCGAGTACGGTAATATAATTGACAATACCGACGTTGTATTGACGCTCGGCGAGATGTCTTGCCGCTTCGGATTGTTCGGCTGCGTTTGCCGTATGCATTTCTTGTGCGGCGAGCGTTTGCTCGGCGAACAGCAGTGCTTCGACCTCACCAAATGCGGTGAGGAGCGAGACGGCGTACTGCGCAAGGATCTGGTCCGAGATCGCGTGGGAGTTCTCGAGGTTGGCTTTGAGCCGGCCGCCCTGAAAGATCGGCTGGGTCAGGTTGGCCGCGATACTCCACACACTGAAGTTGCCGTCGACGAGGTCTTCGAGCTGTTGACTCAGCGTCCCGCCGCTCCCGGTGAGCGATATGCGTGGGAAAAACGCGCGCCGCGCCTGGGATACTCGCTTTTCCGCGGCGGCGAATCGTCGCTCGGCCGCCAGCAGATCGGGCCGCCGGATCAGGAGATCGCTGGGGAGTCCCGGCGGGACTTCGCCCTCGATGGTGGGCAGATCCGCATCCGCGACCAGGGAGGCGCTGGGATAACGTCCCAGCAGGATTTCCAACTGACGTGTGGTCTGATCGAGCTGTTGTCTCCTGAATTGGTAAAGCGCTTCGGCGGCGTAGAGGTTTGCCAGAGCGAGACGAAGATCGAGCGATGTGCGAACACCCTCCTCGTAGCGCCGCTTGACCTGATCGGCCGACAGACGAAAACTCTCCACGGTTTGCCCGGCCAGCTCCATCTGGAGCCGCGACTCGATGACGGCGAACCACGACTTGACGGCCTGCGCGGCGACTGACAGACGCGCACCGGCCAGCTCCGCCCATGTCGCCTGCATATCCGACAGCGCGGCGGATTGCCCCGACCGGATACGGCCCCACAGATCGATTTCCCAGCCGATATCGAGCGACACGCCGAGTGATGTTGCGCGCGTCGTTAGGACACCGTCGGATGAACCGGGGATCGGGAAGCCGAGCAAGTTCTGTTGGCGACGGCCCGCATCAAAGCGAATGGCCGCCTGCGGGAAAAGATCCGCGCCCGCCGCCTTGGCCACCGCCGCCGCGGCATCGACACGAGCGACGGCGCCCTTGAGATCGAAGTTGTTGAGAAGCGCCTCATCGACGAGCGTATCGAGCTCTGTGCTCTCGAAGTATTCCCACCATCGCGTTGTGTCTGCCTCGACTGGGAGTTGTTGTGCTTCTTCGACAGTCCAATCTACCGGCACATCGACATCGATCTCCGGCGGCTTGCGCTCCGGCGCCGACGCGCACCCAGCTGTCACGAGCACGAGAGTGGTTATGCCTATAATGAACAAACGCATTGCTGGGTTGCCTTTGATTCAGGTTCTTTCAAGGGCTCTGCCACCCGGCAGTGACAAATCCGACGACCCGGCCGATCATTTCGTCGGCGTTGCCACCCGTCCTCACGTGGTCTTTCGCATGGACCGTCGGGACCGTGACGGTGAAGACCATCGCACCGATCATGAGGTGCATCCGCCACTGCACCTCTTGCTGCGAGAGGTGCGGCAACGCCCGGGCGAATGCCGCCGTGTAGCGTATAATTACGTCTCTGAAAATGTCGCGAATGATGACGCGAAGCTTCTCATCGGGTTCGGAGATCGCCCGGCCGAACAGCTGCGGAATAAAGTGTCCCTTCGCGGATCGCTTGAAGTGTGTCCTGATGGCGGGTGCCACGAACGCTTTGACCAGGGCATCTGCCGGCACAACGCCGTCGGGGCGCTCCTGCTCAAGCCTGTCCAGCCCGGCCAGCCGCTCGTCGTTTATGGGTGCCGCCTGGCGTTTGAGGACGGCCTCGATCAGGCCCTCCTTGGAGCCAAAATGGTAATGGACGGAGGCAGTGTTGACATCCGCCTCCTTGATGATCGCACGGAGGGACGTCGCCGCAAGTCCTTGTGTTGCAAAGAGTTGCTCGGCGGTATCGAGGATTCGATTCTTGGTCGTCACTTCACTCATGGGGATCCGCCTGAAGCATATGATTAAATTAAGCGATTGATTGAATTCTGTCAAGGGGTGGGG
>CBDVBZ010000146.1:0-8122 GCA_965372355.1 uncultured bacterium
GCCACAGTCCAGCCAGGCATTCGGGTGGCTCTTCACAATCGACTGTGATGGTCGCGGCGCATGTGTCGGCCAGGAAACCGTCGTTGACAATCAGATCCACGGCGGTCATGCCATTGGGATAGGGGCCAGGCGGCTCCAATGTAAGCGTTATCGGATCACCATCTGGATCAAACGATCCGTTATCAACCTGCGAAGGATCGACGGCGACCGGACACGTCTGGCCGCTCGGTACCGTAACATCCTGACACAACGCGACCGGAGGATCGTTGGCGGGAGGCTGCGCCAGAGCTTGGATTTCGCTCGGGCCAAGGGCACGGCAGTACACCCGTGCCTCATCGATCGCCCCCTGGAACAAGGTCGTCCCGTTGCTCTGCGCACCGATCCCAAGATCCAGACTGTTCGTCGCGATACTTATTGCCGCCGCAACAGAGTCCTCTTTCACACCGTCTACATAGAATCGAATCATCGCACCGTCGTAGGTCATCGCCAGATGCATCCATGTACTACCGTCGATGGGATAGGCGGTGGTCGCATCCACACGGTAGGCGTTACCGTTGGTGGTCTGGTTCAAGCGACCAAAGGCCATGCCGGTGGCCGAGAGAGATATCTCATACCCGTCGGTGCCGCTTTGGATCGCCTTCTTGACGAGATACTGTGTGCCGACCTTTTCAGGTTTGATCCACGCCGCCAGCGTGATCTCATCGGTGATATCCAGGCTTGCCGCATCGGGTACCAGTGCGTAGTCGGTTGTACCGTTGAGAACCAACGATAGACCGTCCAAACCGGCCCCCCAGGTGGGACTGCCAAAGAGTGTGCCGTCATTCCCCTGACTCGAGCTGTCCACGACGGCCCCACCGCTTCCCTCTTCCATGGCCCACCAGCCCGCCAGGCACTCGGGATCGGTCGGAGTGCAGTCAATCGTGATCGTCGCCATACACGTGTCGGCGAGAGACCCATCGCTGACAATCAGATCCACGAGTGTTACGCCGCCGGGGTATGGCCCCGGGGGGTCTAGCGCGAGCGTTATCGCGTCACCATCCGGATCGAACGAGCCGTTGTCGACTTGCGAGGGATCTACATTGGCCGCGCACACGACCGAATCCAGCAACACCGTCACATTTTGGCAGAGAGCAATTGGAGCGCGATTCGGAGGATTCAGGAGACCCTGGATCTCACTCGGACCGAGCGCACGGCAGTACACCTGAACATCATCCATCATCCCTTGAAACAAGCTCGCCCCGTTGCTCTGGGCACCGATCCCAAGGTCCAGACTGTTCGTCGCGATAGTGATTGCCGCCGCAACAGAGTCCTCTTTCACACCATCGACATAGAATCGAATCATCGCGCCGTCGTAGGTCATCGCCAGATGCATCCACGTGTTACCGTCGATGGGATAGGCGGTGGTCGCATCCACACGGTAGGCGTTCCCGTTGGTGGTCTGGTTCAAGCGACCAAAGGCCATGCCGGTGGCCGAGAGAGATATCTCATACCCGTCGGTGCCGCTTTGGATCGCCTTCTTGACGAGATACTGTGTGCCGACCTTTTCAGGTTTGATCCACGCCGCCAGCGTGATCTCATCGGTGATATCCAGGCTTGCCGCATCGGGTACCAGTGCGTAGTCGGTTGTACCGTTGAGAACCAACGATAGACCGTCCAAACCGGCCCCCCAGGTGGGACTGCCAAAGAGTGTGCCGTCATTCCCCTGACTCGAGCTGTCCACGACGGCCCCACCGCTTCCCTCTTCCATGGCCCACCAGCCCGCCAGGCACTCGGGATCGGTCGGAGTGCAGTCAATCGTGATCGTCGCCATACACGTGTCGGCGAGAGACCCATCGCTGACAATCAGATCCACGAGTGTTACGCCGCCGGGGTATGGCCCCGGGGGGTCTAGCGCGAGCGTTATCGCGTCACCATCCGGATCGAACGAGCCGTTGTCGACTTGCGAGGGATCTACATTGGCCGCGCACACGACCGAATCCAGCAACACCGTCACATTTTGGCAGAGAGCAATTGGAGCGCGATTCGGAGGATTCAGGAGACCCTGGATCTCACTCGGACCGAGCGCACGGCAGTACACCTGAACATCATCCATCATCCCTTGAAACAAGCTCGCCCCGTTGCTCTGGGCACCGATCCCAAGGTCCAGACTGTTCGTCGCGATAGTGATTGCCGCCGCAACAGAGTCCTCTTTCACACCATCGACATAGAATCGAATCATCGCGCCGTCGTAGGTCATCGCCAGATGCATCCACGTGTTACCGTCGATGGGATAGGCGGTGGTCGCATCCACACGGTAGGCGTTCCCGTTGGTGGTCTGGTTCAAACGGCCGAAGGCCATGCCGCTGGCCGAGAGAGATATCTCGTACCCGTCGGTGCCGCTTTGGATTGCCTTTTTGATGAGATACTGTGTGCCGACCTTTTCCGGTTTGACCCATGCCGCCACCGTGATCTCATCGGTGAAATCCAGGCTGGCTGCATCGGGTACCAGTGCGTAGTCGGTTGTACCGTTAAGAGCCAACGCCGATCCTATGACCCCGGTACCCCACGTCGGCCCGCCAAATATCGTGCCATTGTTCCCCGACCCCGAAGCATCAACGATGGTTGTCCCGCTTCCTTCCTCCATGGGCCACCACCCCGCAAAACAGCTTGTGAAAGGGGTCGTACAAAGAACCCCGCTGGCGCTCGAGGACGACGACGCGAGGATGACGACCTCGTCGGTGATGTTCTGCTTGGTACTGGTGGCGTCGTTCAGTAAGCCGGCCATTAACATAACGGCCGATCCAAACGAGATCGACGACGTCGGCGATTCCTTAAAAACGATTCCCCCGTCAGTGTAGACCACGCTGGCTGTACTGGTCGCTTCGTTGAGGAGAACGATACCGCGCGTGCCCGTTTGGGCCACTTCGTAGAGATTGTCCCAGGTGCCGCCGGAACGGCGGACGAGCAGAGCAATCAATGGGTATCCCGCAGTGTCATAACTCGTCTTGACCGCCGCATAGAGAGTGCCGTCTGACGCGACTGCTATATTTAAGTGGTCATCCGCCATACCACCGCCAACGCCATCGTTTGCAGATTGAGATGCGGGGACTTCATCGGCCGACCAGGTGTTCGGGTCGGCACCGTCGGTGTGTGTCCTAAAGCCAAACCGCTTCGTCGACTGGTTGGACCAAAGTACCGCGACGGTCCCGTTGGGGAGGGCTGTCACGACCGAAATATCGTCCGTGCTAACACCCGTTTCGAGTGTGATCGGACCGCTCCAACTGCTGTACGGGGAGTCGCTATAACGCACGTTGATCGTAGTGGACCCATCGGATGCGAGCCACATTCGATCGTTCGAGTCGATGTCGATGGTCGCAATCTCCACGCCGGAGTCGAGCGTCACCGACGACGGAGTGGGTCGTAATGTCCAGGCCTCGTAGAGCCCTGTTCCGCTATTGTACTGAACGGAGACCAACTCCGACGTCGTCCCAGTAAAAAGGAGAACATGAACCACATCTCCGTCAACCTTGCAATCCGCTTTGGTATTTGTGGCGGTTGAGAGACTGAGAACATCCGTCCACTGAGTGCCTGCCAACTTTCGAAGCCATGTCCCCTGGGAGTTCGGAAGGACACTCCACCACGCACCGGCGTGTTGCCACACCTTTGATTGTGGTTTTTCTCCGGTGTTTGCCGTAATGGCGACCGGATCGAGCGAGATTTGGGACGACGGCAGTGCCCAAGCGGTTCCGCCGGCCAGACTAATCAACAGCACTAGGCATAAGCATTTTCTCATGATCGTCTCCTATCATCGTATGTGAGGAACGGATGCGCCTTGGCGGCGAAAGTGATTTCAAGATTTGAATGTATATCCGCGATCGGGGTACGTTAAGGTCCAGTGAGGCCGCGCGGGCAAGCGTGAAAGCGTGAACTGGCTGCACACTCTCAAGGATGCGTACTCAACTAAAGCTGAACATCAAAGATGTTAGTGCTTGTGCTGCTCGGCCGCAGCTGTCCTTCCATTCCCAACGCTTGGCGGGCATTATACCACAAATTGGTATGAAATTGAAGGCCCGGGCGCAGCGCTTGGCAGCCCTCACTCTGGAAGATTTCAATTACACCGAGCTATACACGTCGTCGTCCAACCACCCCCAAATGAACTGGACAGCGCCTTCCTCAAGGGCATATATTGGGCATGTGCGAATTGGCTCGATGCCATACAACATTGGTGCCTATTAGGTTAGCGAGGGTTCGGTAGCGACATGAACACAGGTACGATTTGGACCACGATCGTCGGAACAGGCAGCTATATCCCCGAAAGGCTGGTCGCCAATTCCGACTTTCTTGACAACGAGTTTTATGCCTCAGACGGCCAGAAACTCGAGCGGAGTAATCAGGAGACCATCGACAAGTTCGAGGCGATCACCGATATCAAGGCGCGACGATACGTAACAGATGATCTGCAACTATCCGATATCGCCTTTTTCGCGGCAAAGGACGCCCTCGATTCCTCGAACATAGACAAAGAGAGTCTTGATTACATTATCGTCGCTCACAACTTCGGCGACGTTGCTGCGGATAACCGCCGCTCGGATTTCGTCCCCACAATAGCGGCCCGAGTAAAACATCGCCTGGAAATACAGAACCCCAGCACCATCGCTTACGACCTGCCGTTTGGCTGCCCCGGATGGTTGCTGGCTCTTATTCAGGTGGACTACTTCATAAGGTCCGGCGACTCCAACCGGGCGTTGGTCATCGGGGCTGAGACGCTTTCACGGATATCTGACCCCCACGACCGTGATAGCATGATCTACGCGGATGGGGCAGGCGCCTGTATCGCCGAGGGGGTGACTCGTGATTCACCCGTCGGGATTATGGCTCACTGCTCGCGATCAGACACCTACAAGCATGCCCACTTACTGCGAATGGGGCGCTCGTACAACCCCGGTTTTGAAGGACCCGATCTGTTTCTCAAGATGCGGGGTCACAAGCTCTACGAGTACGCGCTGCGATTCGTTCCCCGAGTTGTCAAGGATTGCATTACGAAGGCCGGCCTGACGCTAAACGACATTTCGAAGGTTCTGCTTCACCAGGCGAATGCCAAGATGGACGACGCCATCCTCCAAAGAGTCTACAAGCTTTTTGGAGCCGACCCAGCGCCCACCCTGATGATGCCTATGACAATTTCCTGGCTCGGCAATAGCTCCGTCGCAACCCTTCCGACGTTGCTCGATCTGCTCTTCAAGGGGAAACTCGAGGACCACCGGCTGACGTCTGGGCAAACGGTTGTTTTTGCGTCGGTGGGAGCCGGCATGAACATCAATGCGATGGTATACCGTATTCCTTGATCGTACCGCATGGCAAAAGGGTCGCCCAATCCTGCTCACTAAGATTAAGGCCAACTTGGCAATCTCTTGCGGAGATACGGCTGTGTTCCTCCTGTCCTAGTACGCTGCCGCCAAGATTCGAAACAATTGCGCCTAGGAAAATCATACCTCGACTGGTGTCCCCTCTCGTACCGACTGACACTCGAGGCACCGTGCAGCTTCCGGTTTTGCTCTCAGCCGCGCCTCGGGAATATTCCCGCTACAATCGACGCAAATGCCGTAAGCGCCCACAACCAGGCGGCGCAACGCTTCGCCGACCTCATCGGCGCGTTGTGAAGAGTGCGCTCTGCTTCGGTCCTTAGTTAATTGGAGCAGGATTGACCTGATTGTCTTCTTGTTCTTTTGCATCGTGACACACCTCTCTTGTAGGGTCGTCTCGGTAGCAACGCCTACCCGTCGGTTCTCCTCACATTCTGTGGGCACCTGTTAACTAGATCCTTCACATGTCAATATACACCCAAAAGTTATATAGGATACATAGATAATTCCGCTTGATACATAGTTTTGGCCTATGTATAGTTTCGATATGGAAAGGCTGAACTATCATCATCTCTTCTACTTCTGGATGGTGGCAAAAGAGGGAACAATCGCGGCCGCCTGCAGAGAGCTCCATCTAGCACAACCCACGATTTCTGCTCAGTTAGGGGCGCTCGAAGACGCGATCGGCCAAAAGCTGTTTGCGCGCGCGGGGCGCCATCTCGTTCTCACGGATACGGGCCGGACCGTCTATCGATACGCTGACGGCATATTTGCCCTCGGTCAGGAACTGATAAGCGCGTTAGAGTCCGGGCAGAGCGTGAGTCGTGAGCACATTAACGTCGGCATAGCAGATGTCCTACCGAAGTTGGTGGTGTACCGGCTGCTCGAACCGGTCTCTGCCCTCGATGATCCTGTGCGGTTGGTCTGTCATGAGGCCCCGGCAGCGGAGTTGCTTGGTAGATTGGCGACCCGTGAATTGGACCTGGTCTTGTCCGACACCCCAATTGGGCCGGAGGTCAGTGTGCGCGCTTTCAATCACCCGCTGGGAAAATGCGGTGTTTCGATCATGGGCACGAAGGATCTGGCCACACCCCATCGTCGGCGCGGATTTCCCGGCTCGCTCGACGGTGCGCCCTTCCTGCTGCCCACGAGGAACGCGACGCTGCGATTGGCGCTCGAGCGGTGGTTCGATTCGGAGAAGATCCATCCATTGGTTGTAGCGGAGATCGAAGACAGCGCCCTGCTCAAGGTGTTCGGCCAAGCAGGCGCGGGACTGTTCGCTGTACCTGACATTGTCGAGCAAGAGGTTTTGCGTCAGTACGGCGTGCGGGTGGTGGGCCACGTACCGTCCATCGAAGAACGGTTTTTCGGGATTTCCCTCGAAAGGAATCCGAAACACCCGGCGGTGGCCGCCGTTACTAACGCGACCCGTCAGTCCTTGAGGCGAGGAACAACGAACACGGAGGCTCGATGAACGTTTGGACCGCATTGCTCGATGTCTTGATCATACTGGCGACTGCCATGGTGCTGGGCGGCGTGTTCGAGCGTCTCAAGCAGAATGCAATACTCGGCTATCTGCTCGCAGGTACGCTGCTCGGCCCCCACGCGCTCGACCTGATCCCGAATCACGAGGCCGTAAAAGCGCTCACGGAGCTGGGTGTCGCTCTCCTGCTCTTCGTGATTGGATTGGAATTCTCATGGCGACGCCTGAGAAGCCTCGGTGCGATCGCCTTGGGTGGGGGCACGCTTCAAGTTCTGGTGACAACGCTTCTGGCGACCTTCGCCGCGGTGATGATCGGCTTGGACGCGAGGTCGGCTTTCGTCGTTGGTAGCATCATTGCATTGAGCAGCACCGCCGTTGTGATGCGACTACTCGCTGACCGCGCGGCAATCGACAGCGTCTACGGTCGGAATACACTGGGTATCTTGCTGTTACAAGATATCGCAGTCGTCCCGCTCGTCCTGGCGGTGTCCGTCCTTGGGGGAGATGGTGCTGTTTCCCAGATCCATTGGGCCGTGGCTCGAGCACTCGGTGCTGCACTGGTTCTCTCAGGAGCTTTGTATCTGCTGCTAAACCACATCGTGCCCAAACTACTGTGGTCGAAGGAGGCGACGAGAAACCGCGACCTGCCAGTATTGCTCACAATGGTCACTGCCATAGGAAGCGCGTGGGCGGCGCACGCGCTGGGACTTTCCCCGGTGCTGGGCGCGTTCGTGGCCGGCGTCATCCTCGCCGAATCGCCGTTCGCCACACAAATACGATCCGACATTACTCCCTTAAAGACTCTCTTTGTGACCCTGTTCTTCAGCTCGATAGGCGTTCTGATCAACCCCGCATGGGTACTGGCGCATTGGGTCGCGGTGATGGCCATCGTGGTAGCCATCATTTGCGGTAAAATCATTGTGGCGTCCGCAGCAGCTCGCCTGTTTCGCACATCACCTGGACGTTCCATCGCCACGGGCTTCTGTCTCGCACAGGTTGGCGAATTTTCATTTATGATCGCCGACGTCGCGCGGAGTGGCGGTGTGATCAGCAGCGAGCTGTTCGAACTGATGACTACCGTGGCTGTCACGACTCTCATGGTCACGCCGTATCTGGTCGCGGCTGCTCCTCGAGTCGCCCGACTTGTGGACAGCTTCAGCTTTAAGGGTGCCCGAGAACGTATTGGTGAAAAGCAAGGGTCCGGTCATGGTGAGCTCCCATCCCGGGACCACATCGTGATCGCCGGCTTCGGCCCTGCGGGCAGACAGGTCGCAGAGGAGTTGTTGAAAGAAGACCA
>CBDVBZ010000147.1:0-8041 GCA_965372355.1 uncultured bacterium
TTTTTACCACATGGAGGCTTTCTTGTCTTCAAAAGTCATGAATAATCCGGGCTAGACAGCTCATTTCTCGTCTATATATCCATGCGTCGGGTAAAGCCAGAAGATCCCAGTATCATTGAAACCGTGTCGACGGTACTGAATGCCGACGGCGTCGCTGTGCTGCCTACCGATACGATCTATGGTTTCAGCGCGGCATTGTCGAGCCGTACGGGTTTTGAGCGTGTCGTGGCGACAAAACAATGCGGCGGCGGTCGCAGGTTTGTTTATCTTGCCAGCTCTATCGAGATGGTCTCGCGTTTCATCGATGGTTGGGGCAGTGGATCCGAAGAAAAACTCCGGGACATCTGGCCCGCCAGCCTCACCGTGGTGCTTCCAAGCGGCCCCGAGGTCCCGAGTTGGGTCGGCGAGACGATCGCGCTGCGCGTGCCGGATGCGAGTGAACTCAGAGCGCTTATCGATGCGGTTGGACAGCCGATTCTGTCGACCAGCGTCAACCGCGCCGGCGAGCCGCCGCGTTTGACCGCCGACTCGATCGAAGATGACTTTGACGATGAGATCGATCTCGTCGTGGTGAGAGACACCGATGATGATTCGGTGCCGTCTACGATCGTGGATCTTACCGGCGACATGCCTCGAGTCGTCCGGCAGGGCGCCTACGTCTGGCCGACCGACGAAAACCCCTCAAACTGACGATCCTTGTACGCCTCACAACGCGAGCAGAGCAGAATCTCGTCGCGCCGGCCTTCGGCGAGAGTCGACCGGTATTGCTGGTTGATTGCTCCGTTCCAGATGTCGAGAACATGCTGCCTGGTCACATCGCCGATGACCGCGCGCTCGTGAGAATCCCAGCAACAGATCGTTGCCTTGCCGTTGACATAGAAAAACATCTCGCGGAGCACCTTCAGACACGGCAGTTGGACGCCTTCGACACCGGGCTCCCACGCCCACCGGTAGAACGACGTAATGATGGGAATAGCGCCTGCGTCTGCCCAGAACTGCTTGTAGGCCGGCTGCTCCCTCCGGTTGATATCCATGTCGATCATGCGGACTTCGATACGCTTCGCCCCGCCGATTTTCTTGGCCAGTCTGATGAACTTGAGAGTCCGGTCCACCGTGCGTTCGTAATCAACGCCGACTCTCGACTGCGAGAAGGTCTTTTCAGAAAACCCGTCGATGGAGAAACGGATCACATCGATGCCCGCATCGAGTATTCCGTGAGCCATGTCTTCCGTCATGAGCTCGCCGTTCGTATTGATCTCGATCCGCGCCGTGTCATCCTCACGGATATACCGCATGATCTTGCCCATGCGCTTGTCGGACAAGGGCTCATTGATGAGGAAAGGCCGGTAGGTGATGCCGAGCGAGCGCGTGTCATCGATGATCTTCATCCACACGTCATCGGACATCCGATGGGGTCTACGGCGCAGCGTCTTTTGCGGACAGAACGGACACTCCGCGTTGCATGCGATGTTGGTTTCGATCTGAATGTACTCGGGATGTGAACGTTCCATTTCAGCTCCTGTTGTTCTGGGCTCGCTCGTTCGCCTAGAGATACTCGACCAGCGTCTTCATGCATCGGTCGGTGGCACCGAGCTGCGACTCGACATACGCTCGGGCGTTTTGTCCCATTTCGGATCTCAATGCTTCATCGGATAGCAGCAGTGCCAGCTTGTCATAGACGGTTTTCGCGTTGTCGATCTCGAAGGCGGCCCGCTTGCGAAGCAATTCGATCGCCTCGAAGGAGTTCTTGTGCAGGGGCCCGAAGACCGTCGGAAGACCCATGATCGCGGGCTCGATAACGCTGTGTACGCCCGTGGAGAAACCTCCCCCGACATAGGCGACATCGGCAAAACGATACGCTTCGGCGAGAACGCCAACGGAGTCCACAACGAGCACTTGTGCGCCGGTCGGCACGGTGGAGAGGCTCTCGCGCTCGGAGAGCTTCGCCGCCTCGAGACCGTTCGCACCGGCCCACTCGAGCAGCTCCGCAACCCGCTCCGGCTTTGGTTCGTGAGGCGCGATGATGATCAGCAGCTCGCGTTGATCTGTCGCCAGGCGGCCGAGCGCGGGCAACAGATGTGCCTCGTCCTTTGGCCAGGTGCTGCCGGCGATGATTACGAAACGGCCACGTTTGTCGATATCGAGCGATGGTCCGTGGTTGAGTTGTTTGCGTTCCATCACCCGATCGAACCGCGTGTCTCCCGTTACGGATATCCCACCGTGATCGGGTACACAATCGATGAATCTCTCGGCATCCTGGTCGGATATCGCCAGGATGTGCCCCAGACCGGAATACACACTGCGGTAAAAACGTTTACCGATGCTCGAAATCCGATGCGACGACGAACTCAGCGTGGCGTCGATCAACATACAGGGGATGCGTCTCTGGGTGGCTTCCCAGATGAGATTGGGCCAGATATCGAATTTCACGAAAACTAATAACCTGGGATCGAGGAACGCAAGGCAAAAACGGGCGTTTCGGGCAAAGTCGACTGGCAGATATTCCATGAACTTGATATTGTTTCCATCGCCCATCTGCTCTTTTCTCTCCGCGAACGTGTAACCCGAGGGAGATGTGAAAGTTAGGGCAACGGGAATCTCCGGGTGGTCGGCAGCCAGACGAGAGATCACGGGCTTTGCCTGTTCGTATTCACCGACGCTCGCCACGTGAAACCACACGGGGCGCTCGTTGAACGTCGCTCCGCTCGAGTGCCAACGTTCCCGGATGTTCTTTCGTGTCGCGAACGTTTCTTTCAGTTTGTCATGAAAGAGCGATGCGAGTGACAGTGCTCCGTAGCCGATGGGGAGCACGACACCGTTGTAGATCCTCTTCTGCGTGGTATGATCGGTCATTGTCGGGGACAAACCTCAACTGGCAGCGTGCTGCCTCTGGTCCAGGTTTCGAACGAGTTCGTTGAACGCCTCTTCCACCGGCTCGACAGGGATTCCCGCCAGGCACTCCTGTGTTCCCTTGGGGCAGTTCCGTGAGCCGTTTCTCGAGCAGGGCCGACACGGGAGGTTCCGTTCCATGACTCTGCTTGCCTCGAGCGTCGGGTAATAGCCAAATGCCTCGACCGTCGGTCCAAAAAGAGCGACGACCGGCACACCCATGGCTTCGGCGATATGCATCAGCCCGGAGTCGTTACCGACAAACGCGGATGAACGTCGAATCGCCGCAGCGGTTTCAATAATGCCGGTTCTCCCCGTGAGATCGACCGCACGATCGCCGAGTGCCGTCGCGATCCGTTCGGCTGCCTTGCTGTCTTTGCTATCGCCTACGAGAATCAATCGACACCCGTGGTTGTCGACGATCCGTTTGGCCAACTCGGTGTATTTGTCGATACCCCACTGTTTCATCGGCCAGCGACTTCCTGGGGCGAGTGACACAAACATCGACTCGTCATCCCCGATACGCTCTTCTATCCGTGCGGCAATTTCGCGGGGTACCTCGATGCCTCCACTGGTCGCGGACATCCGCGGCAGTCCCAACTCCTCACCCAGCGCGCTGTAGCGCTCGGGGATGGTCGGGATAGCCGTGCGTCGCTTGAAGAGAATGAGACCCAGACGCTGCCGGTAGTACTTTCTGACACGGCTGGCTGCTCCACCGAGTCCGGTGGAGACGACGCGGCTGCGCAGGGTGTTGTGAGCATCGATCACCAGGCAGCCCTCATCCCGAAGGGACCGGATGATCTGTCGGAGCCCACGCCACCCGGCACCCTCGCCCAGCGCGACGATGCGATCCACCGCCGTTGCCGCCGCGAAGAGCTCCGCGTATGCGCTCTTCGTAACGACAATGACTTGCGTCGCCCCGTGGGTTTTGAGGTGCTGAAGGAACGGGCACAGCAGCGTGCAGTCACCGAGTGAGCTGAAGCGGATTACGGCCACTTTCATCGATCGTTACAACCCCTCTCGAATTCAACAACCGCAAATTGTTGCAGTTGCGTGGCCGGTTGTCAATGCCACCCCTCCGGAAAAGCCCCAGTCTCAAAGATAAACGGGACACCGGCACAGATTTATCTAACGGAGGCCCTGAGGGCCATCGTCAATTAAGACTACCTGAAAAAAAAGGCATATCGCTCAATTTTGCGGTTGATTGCCCGGTGCGCGTCACCTAAGATAAGTGCCTGAACGAGCTTATGTGGCAAACCCAGCGGCCCGAGAGTAGAGCGATGCCCTCCAAACAGGAAATCGGAGAACGGATCAAGCGGTTTCGTCTCGACCGGAGCCTCACGCTCAAAGAGGTCGAGCTCAGGGCCAAGGTCTCGGCTACCCACGTATCCGAGATCGAGAGGGGGATGACCTCTCCAACCGTTGGCGCCTTGGCCAAGATCGCTCGAGCGATGGGCACCGAAGCTTCCTACTTTCTTCAGAGTGACGCCTATCCGTCCGTGTCCGTCGTCCGCAAGGCCGAGCGCCGTGTGCTCGCGTACGACAACTGGCGCGCCAGGATACACTGTCTCTCCGGGGGAATCCGCGGCGCGCAGATGTCGTTTCTGCAGGTCGCGCTGGAGCCCGGAATCGCGCGTGATGCGGATCCGATGACTCATAACGGTGAGGAGTTCATCCACATCTTGCAGGGCGTGGTCGAGATACGTGTCGGTGGTGACCGGCATCTTCTCAAGAAGGGCGACAGCATCCACTTCCGGTCTCGAGAACCGCATACGATGAAGAATATTGGCGATGGTCAGGCGAGGTTGGTGTGGGTTGCCTCGCCGCCGTTCTACCTCTGATGGAAAAACACGATGCTCGATATATCTAAACTCGGAAGACGTGTAAAGAAGGTGCGGGAGAGCAAGCAGCTGACGCTCAAGAAGATCGAGGCGGAAGCCGGTATCTCGGCGACGCACATCTCGGAGATCGAGAGAGGCAAGACCTCGCCGACACTGGGAGCGCTGATCCGCATCTCCCGCGCGTTGGGGAAAGATCCCGCGTACTTCATCGAGGAAGAGGACCTCGGGGAAACGTCGCTCGTCACAGTCGAGAATCGCATCCAGGAATCGCTTGCGAACGGCGCGGGAACGTTCGAGCGGTTGACGTCGTCGATTCCCGGAGGACGACTACAGGGTTGTATCATAAGGCTCAACCCCGGCAGTTCCTACCACGAGGCTCCCCATACACATCACGGAAACGAAGCCGCCGTCGTGCTGTCTGGCCGGGTTCTGTTCAATGTTTCGGGTGAAGAGCACGTGATCGAGGAGGGCGACTCCATATTTTACGACGCGCTCGAACCGCACAGCTACGCGAACGCATCGATGGACGAGACGTCCGTGATGCTGTGGGTGTGCACGGAGCGCGGTATGACGTGATTTTTGGCGCATACGGCCGTAGAAAACCCCGTTGGTATCATGCAACGGGGTTTTTTGTTGACACCTTCCTCCCGTGTTTCCAATACTTTTTTGTAAGAGGAGCGCCGTTCCGTCCGTAAAGTGGTATTTTTCTTGCTTTTGGAGGTTTTTGCGTCGTGGACAAAGGCCAGTCATCATCCAGGGAACTGCTTTTTTTGCAGGTGATATCAATGTTCCAAGCTGCCGCCATGCAGCAGCTTGGCAAGTTTATCGACCCGACGACAGGCGAGGTGACCAGAGATCTCACACAAGCCAAGATATCAATCGATATCCTCGACGTCCTCAAGCAGAAGACGAAGGGAAACCTGACCGAGGTCGAGGGGGAACTCCTGGACAAAGTGCTTTTCGAGCTTCACATGAACTATGTTGACGAGCTCAAGACGTCGGAGAAAGCGGAAGGGGAAGAAGGCGAAGGGGACAGGCGGGAGGGTGGAGCAGAGGGCGAGAAGGAGAATGCCGAAGCTTCCCAGGACGGCGTAGACAAAGAGAAAGAAGAAGAACAACAAGACGGTTAACAACGTGGCGCCGGCGCAAGATCGGTGTTGCGTGAATTGCTCTACTTGCCGAGAGGCACGACGAGATCCACACGAGGTTTTGTTGTGGGACGAGGGGCTGTCGCGCCTGGGGCAGGAAAGGAGATCGTTCTAGATGAAGAGGATAATAACGCTGCTCTGTCTCGTTCTCGTTGTCGTGGCGGCGTTTCCAGCAGAGGCGGGAGTCGCCTATCGGGGTACGCGTGGGCTTATCCGATCGAGATCGGCCGATACCATAGGCAAGGGAATACTCAACTTCCAGCTGTCGGGGCAGTATTACCCATCCAGCGGTGACACGCTGACCGTCGACCTGCCGAATCAGTCGGGCGGTGGTGACGAGGCCACCGTCGACTATCACTTCGTCATCACGCGGGGCACATTGACATACGGCCTCAACGAGTATGTCGAGGCGGCCGTGAACGTCGATGTTCGAAGCTGGATCCGCACTCCCGTGGACAAGAACGGCAACAAACTCGACGTCTACACGAGAGGCGGGATCGGGGACACGCAGCTTTCCGGCAAGGTCGCGCTGCCCGTGATCCCGCACGTCAAGCTGGGTGCCTACGGTGAAATCAACTTTCCCACGGGCAACAAGGACCGGGGATTCACGACGGACTCGCGGGATTTCCTCCTCCTGGGGCTCGCGACATTCGATTTCACGGAACTCAATTCTTTTGTTCCGACCCGCGTGCACGTCAACGCGGGGTATCAGTGGAACCGGAATGAGCAGCATGGATACGGCAACTTCGTGCCGGATTATCCGGATTCCGGTGGTTTTTGGCCACCCTCCTACCCCCCGTCGTCGGGTCTGACCCCGGCAGAGTCGAACAACTTCAACGACGAGTTGATGCTCAATGCCTCGATCGAGTTTCCGGCGCCGCAGGTCAACATCTTCGTCGAGTTCGAGTGGGACCAGTTTATAAACATCAAAGATGTCCCTGAAGGGTACAGCAAGAGCACGTTTTGGATAACGCCCGGTGTCGCGATTCCGTTTGGAAACGGTTTTGAGATCAAGGGTGCCGGTGACATCAACCTCAACAGCGGGAGCAAGAAGTCGCTGCAGACCGTGCCGGATTGGGGACTCTGGTTCTCGATCGGAAAATCCGGCGCCGTGATCGCGCAAGATCAGGATGGCGACGGCATCCCGGATAAGGATGACCAGTGTCCCGACCAGGCCGAGGATCTCGATGGCCACGAGGACAACGATGGTTGCCCCGATCCGGATAACGATGCCGACGGGATCCCCGACGCGCAGGACAAATGTCCGGATCTTCCCGAGGATGTTGACGGGTTCGAGGATCAGGACGGATGCCCGGATCTGGACAACGACCAGGATGGTGTGCCGGATGCGAGGGACCGTTGCCCGAACGAGCCGGAGGATTTTGACGGTGACATGGATGACGACGGATGCCCCGACCTCGTGAAAGACAGTGACAGCGACGGCGTGCCCGACGATCTGGATCGCTGCCCGCTGCAGGCGGAGGACATAGACGAGTTCCAGGACGAGGATGGGTGCCCGGATCTGGACAATGATCTCGATGGGATTCCCGATACCGACGACCAGTGTCCGAACTCTCCAGAGACGTTTAACGGTTTTGAGGACGAGGACGGCTGCCCCGATGAACGACCGATCGATAGCCAGTTTGTTCTCCAGGGTGTGCAGTTCGAGAGCGGGAGAGCCGCGCTGACACCGGACTCGTACCAGGTACTCGATGAGGTCGTCCGCTCACTGATGGCCTATCCGGAAGTCCGTGTTGAAATCCAGGGATACACGGATAGCGTTGGCAAGGCCAGTGCGAACCTCGCGCTGTCGCAGCGCCGTGCAGATTCGGTAAAGCAGTATCTCGTAAACGCTGGAATCGATCCGAACCGTGTGACGGCGAGAGGTCTTGGCGAGGAGAATCCGCTGGCAAGCAACACGACGCCGAGTGGCCGGGCGCAGAACCGCCGGATCGAGTTCAAGCGTATGAACTAGCCGGTTGGCCGAAGTATGAAAAAGCGGGGAGCTCGGTGTCCGATGACATCGAGTTCCTTTTCTTGTTGCGTGGGGGGCGAGTAAGAGCCTCGCTCGCCCCCTCAAACGATCAATACTCTTCCTTCTTGGCGAGCTCCCAGTAGTGGTCCATCTCTTCGAGGGTCATGCCCTCGAGCCGGCGGTCGTCG
>CBDVBZ010000148.1:0-7769 GCA_965372355.1 uncultured bacterium
ATCCCGCCGTCACACCGCCGACGACCGACACTTACCGTTCGTCAGTCGGCAGACGCCGCGCTCTGTAGGTCAACACGATCGGCTTTTCACTCGGGCCGATCTCGCCCCGTACCGAGAGTGCACCGTCGGTCAGCTCGTCGATCGCAAACTCCCTTGTTCTTTCAAAGGGCTCGTCGCCTTCGATCTCGCCTCCGCCCGAGATAAGGATTTCCAGCTTGTCCCCGCTTCTCGTCCACTTGCCCTTTGTACTCCGCTTATCTCCGTTACTGTACACAAGCTGTGACTCAATCGAGCCGTCCGCGCGGAACTCCACCGTCAAAGTTCCAATGCGCCACGCCTCGATCTGGTCCACGTGGTCGGCCATCCACTTGGTTATTTCCCATTTGCCGACAATCGCGACTTCGGCGGCTTCGGTGGTGTCTTTTTGTTTGACAGCTTCCTCAGATTCTTCTTTCTGTGTGCAGGATCCCACGGACAAGCAGACCAAGCAGCACGACAATAACCAGGCGATTTGCTTCATTGCCACGACTCCTTTCGCTCCAAGACAGCCGGCGGGGGTCGAGATCTAGTTCTCGGCCCGCTCAACCTGCCGGCGCCACGATTCGTAACGGTGCGTGCGCGAAGCCCGGGTACGGTTGCCAGTATACAAGATGTGCTGTAATGGTGTCACGCTGTATGCAGAAGGCAAAAGAGACACTGGCTGTAGAATAGGTTTGAAACACGAGACGCGAAGACTAACATAACCACTCTATTTGAATGAGCAAGCTGTTTGATAGCTTCAATATACGTTGATCAGAATAGAAAGCACCTGGGAGAGACGATGCCACATCGTTCCGCCCGACATGTTCGTCGTGAGTTGGCACAAGCTCATCCTCCTGAGCGGTCCACCCTAAGAAGGCCCACATCATCCAAGATGACGAAGAAGGCCGGGACCAGGAACAGCGATATGACCGTTGCCGTGAACAGACCGAAGGCCAGGCTTGCCACCAGCGGGATGAGCAGTTGCGCCTGCGTACTCGTTTCGCTGAGCAGCGGCAGGAGCCCCGCGATGGTCGTCAACGACGTCAGCACGATCGGGCGGAAGCGGTCGCGAGCCGCCAGCCGGCCGGCCTCTGCGACGCCCACCCCCTCTGCGAGGCGCTCCTTGAGGAAGCTCACGAGCAGGATGTTGTCGTTAACCACAACGCCCGCCAAGGTCGCGAAAGCGACCAGACTGGGCATGGTCAGATCGAGTCCCAGGGCGAGGTGCCCCCATACGACGCCGATCAGACCCATGGGTATCGCCAGGATCACGGCGAAGGGCTGAACGTAGCTGCGGAATTGGAACGCCAGAATCAGGAATACGCCGACCAGCCCGATAAGCATGCTGACCTTCAGGGAATTCCCCGTATCGACGCTATCCTTATCCTGCCCCTGGGATGAGAGGCGGACCCCCGGATACCTCTTTTTGAGCTGGGGGATGAAATCCTTCTTCACGGCCCGCATGATCTCGCGTGCGTTGGCGACGTCCGTATCGATCGCACCCTGAACGGTGACCGTGCGCTGGCCGTTGACTCGGTGGATACGAGCAAAACCACGGGTTTCCACGATCTCAGCGACAGCACTGAGAGGAACCAGGTTGCCGTTGGCGGCGCGGATGTTGAGGTAGCGAAGGTCCTCCACACTGCTTCGATCGGCGGCCGCGAGGCGAACGGTTAGATCGTGGGCTTCACCTCCCAGCAGCACTTCCGTCCCGGTGCCGCCGTGGAGCGCGCCGCGGACCTCATCGGCGATGCCGCGCGCGGTCACGCCGAAGCTGCCCGCTGAGTTCTTGATGTGAATGCGCAATTCGGGCTTGCCGGGGCGAAGGTCGTCGGAGAGGTCTGCTATCCCCGAAAAATCCGCCAGGTAGTCCTGCAGGTCGAGAGCTGCCCGCTTCAGGGTTTCCAGCCGGCCACCCTGAATGCGCAGGTCGATGGCCTTGCCCGCAACTCCGCGCTCTTTGTCAGTGAATTTCAGGGAGATAACATCCGGCACATTGCCAACCAGCTCACGCCAGCGCCCGATCATCTCATCCACTGTGCCGTCGCGCTCTTCGGCCGGCAGCAGATCCGCGCTCACCGTCGCCAGATGGGGGCCGCTCTCGAAGGCATCGATGTTTACGTTGTAGAGCACCGAGACGTTTTTTACCATTCGCTTGCCGCCGGACTGCCTGGCGGAAAACTCGCCGTCGAGCTGCTCCAACGCGCCGACAACCCGGTCCACAACCTCATCGGTAAGCTCTATTGGGGCTCCCTGGGGAAGCAGGATGCGCGATTGAATGATGTCACTCTCCAGGTTCGGGAAGGCCTGGTACTTCAGCAAGCCAGCCGGAATGGTCGCGAAGGAGATGAGCACCAGCGCGATCAGAACGCCGATCGACAGATAGGGCCTGCGCGTGACCCTGTCGACCACCGGCGCGAAAACCCCGTCGCGCAGCCACTCGAAACGGACGTCGAACCAGGCCTGAATCCCGCGGCGCTTGCTTGCATCCATGCCCTTCATGGAATGGCACAGGTGTGCTGGCAGAATCAAGAACGCCTCGACCAGACTGACTATCAGTGTAATCAGCAAAACCGCGGGCATGTACTTGAGCACCGCACCCATCTTTCCGGACAGGAAGGCTAGCGGCCCGACAACCAGGGCCGTCGTTAGAAACGACGAGACCACGCCCGGCATTACCTGCCGCACGCCGTCGATCGCCGCATCCAACGGTTTCTTGCCGCGCCGCAGATGCGCTGCGATGTTCTCGGATATGATGATGGCATCATCCATCAGAAGGCCGATGGCGACCAGAAGCCCGACCATGGTCATCATGTTGAGCGTGTACCCGAGCGCTTCCATAGCGAAAACCGCCGCCAGGAACGACACCGGTAGACCCATCGTGACCCAGAAGCTGAAGCGGAACGAGAAGAACAGCCACATGGTCAAGAACACCAGCACCAGACCCAGCGCGCCGTTGCTCGCGAGGATGCGCAGCCGGTCGCGGATATTGCTCGTTACATCCGAGCTGATCTCCAGACTCACTCCCCGCGGGGCGATCGCGCGTTCCCGGATCAGGTTCGCGTGGATAGCCTCCATGACGCGCATGCTGTCCTGGTCGTAGGTCTTCGAGATTTCCAGCAGTGCAGCTCGCTTGCCATTGAACAGGATCTTGTCTTCCGGGCGGTCAAAGATGGTTCGCAGGTCGGCGATGTCGCCGAGCCGGATGTGCCCGCCGGATATACCGGAAACGACGATCAGCTCGGCGAACTCTGCCGGCGCGCGGCGCTGCTCTGCGAAGCGCACGATCAAGTCACCGTCCCGCGTCTGCATGATTCCCGCCGGCAGGTCCACACTCTGCCCTACGATGGCGGCCTGGATATCGGAGATGCTGAGCCCGTATCGCAGCAAGACCTCCGAAGACAGTTCGACTACGACATCCTGATCGGAGAAACCCTTTACGACAACCTGGGCGATGCGCGGATCGCGCTTGAAACGCTCCTTGGCTTTGACGGCGTAGGCGTAGAGGTCTTCGGGAGACATATCCCCCGTTATGGCGATGCTGGCCACCGAGGCGGTGCGCTCGAGCTTGACGATGGATGGCTTCTCGACCTTCGCCGGAAAGGAGGTGATTGCTTCCACCTGCGACTTCACGTCGTTGAAGAACTCGTTCATATCTGCACTGGCGCGCATTTGTGCTGTACAGATGGCAATGCCCTCTCGGGCATCGCAGCGGATCTCGACCAGCCCGGCGACGCTGTCGAGCGCGTCTTCGATGCGCTGGCTGATGGCATCCTCCACCTCGCTCGGCGTGGCGCCGGGATAGTTGACGCGGATCTCCACTTCCGTCGCCGGAATCACCGGGAAGGTATCGCGCTGAAGCTTCGGCAGAGCGGTGAGCCCCAGCACGATCAAGCCGATCATCAGAGTATTTGCCGCGGTGGGATGTCCTACGAAGTAACGGATCACTTCTTCGGCTCCTTGCCGGTGGCCTCGGCGACCAGGCGCCGCCTGCTCTTCTGGTCATCCTGGAGATCAAGCAACATCCCAGGAACGGCGCTGGAAAGATCGGAGGTCACGATCCGCTCACCGGGCTTGATCCCCCGTTGCAGAACCGCGAAATTCCCCTGAGTGAAGTTGACCTCGACCTGCCGCACCTCCAGCCGGTTATCATCGTTCACCACGTAGATCCGGCCCTGGTGCAACGCCGAAACCGGCACGACGATCTGCTCGTCCCTGGGTTCAGAGACCAACTGCACCTCGACGAATGTATTGCGGAACAGCGGCGGTCGCTTGCCCGGCTCCGCCATGGCGGCGGGCCGGTCGACGGCGACCACAACGCCGAGGCTCTGCGTCTGCATATCGACGGCGCCCGCCACCCGATCGACCCGTGCAGGCCACTCGATTGCGTGAGTGGCCGTGCGCAAGCGCACGATAGCGCCGAGACCCAAAACCCCAGCACCGGAAACGACCGTGTCGTCCAGCTGCAGCGACCGGATCAGCGGGCGGAGCCTACCGATCGCGAACGTGGCTTCGACTTCGGCGATCTCCAGCCCATCCGCGGTGAACAACAATTGGCCTCTGCTGACATACTGGGTGATGCCGATGTTCACATCGATGATCCGTACCTCGAAGGGCGCGACGATGCGGGTGCGCGCCAAGTCGAGATCCGCGATTTCCTTCGCCGCGATCAGGACCTTCCGCTCGGCCTCGTTCAGATCGAGCGCGTTCTTCATGTTCTGCACCTGCGTCTCGCCATTTAGCATCTGCCGTTCTGCCGCTTCGGCGACGGTCTGCGAAACCACGCCGCCATCCGCCAGGCGCGCGTTGCGCTCGAACTCGTCCCGCAGCAACTTGTACTCACGCTCGGCGATGGCGAGACTGGTGCGGGTGGTCCTGCCTTTGACGTCCGAGGCCTGCAGCTGGGCTTCGACCTGCGCGAGGACGAGGCGATAGTTGGCGTCCTCGATCCGGAGCAGCTCCGCCCCCACCGGCACTGTGCGCCCACTCTTCAGGTCGTCGGATATCCAGGCGACCTGTCCGGTCACCTCGGCAACGGCCTCCCAGCTGCGGGCGGGCACAACCGTCCCGTAGCCGACCGCGCGCGGAACCACCGCCAGCTTGGAGACCTTCATGGCGCGGACCTTGACCGCCCTCTCCACAACCGCCTCCATCTGCGGTCCGCGTCGGAGCTGCGGGGCGAGGATGATCGCCGCTACACCCACCAGAACGGGCGGCAGGATCCACATTTGTCTCGTCCACAGCATGCCGAAAATCCTCTTGATC
The DNA here is from genome assembly GCA_965372355.1 of uncultured bacterium. Classification (GTDB taxonomy): domain Bacteria; phylum Krumholzibacteriota; class Krumholzibacteriia; order WVZY01; family WVZY01; genus CBDVBZ01. The sequence continues at coordinate 5,287 of CBDVBZ010000148.1, forward strand.
GGGGCCATGAGCATCACCTCGGGGTGTTAGTAGAAAGGGGCCTTCTTCCGCTTATCTGGGGTTACCTCACGAGCAACGTAACCTCGGTGGTCCCCATCACCATGGCTTCCTTTTCCGTAGCCGGCAGTTTCATGTAGTCTGCGACCGAGGATACAACCATGGTCATGTATACGGTGGCTCTCATCCGCACCTCGCCTCTAGCGACCCCAGAGGGCACCTGCCACGTAAAAACCTCGCTTATGGCCTCGAGTGGGGGCAGCCGATAGTCCGGACCGAAGGAAGCAGTATTCCACTGGGCGATGGTCATCCGTCCCTGCGGATCCAGGTAAGGCATGCGGTAGATGCGATCACCGGAGGGAACGTCGCCGTCACGTTTCAAGCCGGCAAAATCCGGCACACCGTGGATATCGCCAATATCCTGGTACGCCATCGCACGGGAATCAGCAACGGTCCAGCTCTCGCCATCGAAGCCTTTGTGGTCGACGGGCAAGTGCCACGATTTGCCATCGCTGTCGATCGCTTCAACGTGCAACCACACGACGCGCTCCTCCACCGAGCCGCTGGGGATCATGTGCCCGGCCTTGGCGTTCATCACAGTCGCGTCGATGATCATCTCACCGCCGGCTTCAACCGATTCCACGCGCGGATAGAGCAACACTTCAACGGCCCCGGCCAACTTTTCCGGAAAATGCACGCCGTGGAAGGTATGCTGACGAACACCTTCAACCGCATCACCATCATCGCTCAGGGTCCCATTGGCACGGGGCATATGGCAATCCTGGCAAGTAATACCCTGCTGTCCGTAGGGGCCGGCCTTCCACTCCAAATGGGTGGCCTTGACCCACATTCCGAAGGGGTCTTTCTCGTTGTGACAGATGCCGCAAAATTCGGCGCTGGCCAGAAAGTCGTTCACGGCGATCTCATGATGGCCGCTCTCCATGCCGGGACGAGTGCCCTGCTTCACTTCACCGGGCTCCATGATGTAATTGAAGTTGAAGGGTATCTCACCATCGAAGCCGGTGATCGAGTGGCAGACGTCGCAACTTACACCTTCGTTGGCACGCGTACCCTCCGATGGATGTTTGGGCGGGATGTCTCCCGCCAGGTAAGCCAGCGGCGCATGGCAACCATTGCAGCCCGCTTTGATCCCCGAAACTTTCTCGTTTTTCAAGGCGTGGGGCAGCGCCAATTCGAAGTATTCGATTTCGTCCCATTTGTGGGTGAACGACTGGGCCATCAGGGAACGGGCATGTTGCCTCACGATTTGCGAATGGCAGTCAGCGCAGGTCTCGGTTGTTTCAAAACGGTCGTACGGAAGACTTCCTTCGCCCGCTGTCTCACCACCGTACGCCAGCGGGGCAAAACAAAACAATAACGCGACCGTGAACTCGCTCAACCTCTTAACCATGACTTCATCCTCCCTTTGACGAATGCCTCCCGTATTGACAATGTCGGCGCCACGTGTGCAGGGATTATGACACGACTGGCCCACGCCGGCAAATGACCATTTCTGTCATGAGCGAGCTTCCGCTAAGTGTGTCGATCTCTGAGCGCCCCTAGACTTGCCATCACCTGACAACGGGAAAGAATACGAAAGCGCTGATGTCAAAGAAGGACGCCTGACAACAATCAAGAAAAGAATATCTTGCTTATATAGACAAATATGAAATGATTGAGTCATTAGAACCGGTTTAGGTAGAGTCCGAAATCACCGCAAAAGTAAAAGGACACTAAAATGACAAAAAACAGCATTCTGTTACTCGCCGTTTTGACAATGATATTTTCACTGTCAACCGCCAACCTGATGGCACAGGGAAACAATTCTCCCGACGGAAACGGGCAGCAGAAAACGAATCCTCCTTTCTTGATCACAAATAATCTTCCACACTTCGCCAAACTGCTGATACAACATTGGGATAATCCGGCATTGCACCTCTCGGAGGAGCAAAAAGCCAAACTGCTTGTGGTCAGGAAAGAGACTATGGCAGGTGCCCAGAAGCTCGGTCAGGAAATTGCGTCCATCGAGAGACAGGTGACAGAAGGGATCTTTGACGGGAAAACACCCGATGAACTTCATGCCCTTGTCCAAACCATCGCCGGATTGAAGGCTGAGGCAACCATGATTCATCTTCGGTGCATCTTCGACACCATCAGGATCCTGGATCAACAGCAACTGGATGTTCTGAAAACGTTGTAACATTGAAAACGCAGCGTGTGGGCAATCATTCCCAAAGCGGCAAATCGGCTTTTTCTCATTTTGCCTCCCTTTCCCCTCCTCGGAATTGCCTCCGACCCCGAAGAGGATTTGAACTCGCTTCCAATGTTATCGTAACGAGGTGTCAAGGAGCGATCCAAAAGTCGCTTTCTGTCAACCAATCAGCTGAACCAATAAGTTGCGTAGATCAATAAGCCGAGAAAGTTTGAAAGGAATGGCGTCCCCAAGGGGATTTGAACCCCTGTTGCCGCCGTGAAAGGGCAGTGTC
>CBDVBZ010000149.1:0-7742 GCA_965372355.1 uncultured bacterium
GCAAACCTTTCGTCTGGCTGCACCTGCTAAAGCCCCACTGGCCTTACAGTCCCCCCCCGCGCTACATGGAGGGAGTAACAGGCGACTATGGCCAGGCACCCGTGCGCGAGCGCTACGATGGAGAGGTGCGCGCTACCGACGATCTGATCGGTCGCGTTCTCGAAGCAATCGATGAGTCCGTCGGATTGAAAGGATCCCTGGTCATCTTTACATCGGATCACGGCGAGGAATTCGGCGAGCACGGCGGCTATGAACACGGCCACAGCCTGCACCACGAGGTCGTTCATGTGCCGCTGGTGATCGCATCCCCGGGTCTGCCCAACGCGCTGAAGATCAACGACTACGTGAGGCTCATCGATATCCTGCCGACGGTACTCGAGATGATCGGCGTAGACCCATTGACACAAGAAGGACTCCAGGGAAGCAGTCTTGTCCCACTCATGACGAGAGATGTCGCCGGCGGGTCTCTGGCTCCGCGTATCGTGTTCTGTGAAGCGATGCTCTACGGCGGCACCAAACGCAGCATTTTGGTAAACGAGTACAAGCTGATCTATGAGATTGACGGCGGGAAGAGATATCGCTTGTTCAACACGTCCGCCGATCCGCTCGAGCTGTCTGATGTCAGTCGACATCTTCAGCTGAGGGCCAGCGATATGATGCTCATATTGGATGAATTCCACACACGGCTTCTCGAGGACACCGGTATTGCGGACACACCGGCCCGCCGTGAAGAGGACGAGCGCGTGCTCCGTTCGCTAAAGGCACTCGGCTACATAAGCGGCGACTAATACAATCCAGTGATGAATACTCCCCCCACTTCAATGCCAGGCTCCGATCGGGTCTTTCTCTGGTCGATTCTCGTCATCGTGGGTCTGACCGTTCTCTTGCACATTGCCGGGGCCATCGCCCTGACGCACTCGTTGTGGGGGGGACACCTCTATGCCTTCTTTCAGCGAGCGGTGCTCGTTGTGGCCACAGCACTGCTGGTTGGCCTCTGCACGGTCATTTCGTACAAGCAGCGATCGATCGTCGCCTGGCAGCCGGCGGCGGCGGGCGCACCCGTCACGCGGGCCGTCTTCGCGTTGGCCCTTTTGGCGATCGCGGTCGGGCTCTGGGTTTTCCGGAGTGGCAACACATACCTCGGCGATGGAACGGTTCTCATAAACAGCATCGCCGATGGTCAGACGTTTCATCCACGTGAGCCCCTGACGATGATCGTCCAGCAGTTCCTCTACCGGATCACAGGTCCTCTGTTCGACTACGGCGAGGCCGATCGCGTGGCGTGGGACGCCATAGCGTTGGGAAGCGTCGTCGCGGGAGTGTTGTTCGCCGTTGTTGCTCTGATGCTATCGCGCGAGCTAATCCGTCTGCGCCCTCGCGAATCGGAGGATCCGCGCACCGCGTTGGCCATCGTCGTTGCGTTGATCCTCTGCTCCCAAGGCTACGTCCAACTCTTTTTCGGCTACATCGAGAATTACGCGTTCTACACCCTCGGGGTCGCCGCGTATCTGTGGCTCTCGCTTCGTTTCGTACGCGGCCACGGGCCGCTGCTTCTCCCCGTGGTAATGCTGCTCGTCTGTATCGCCTTTCACATCGCCGCAGTCATACTCATCCCGTCGTTTGCCGTCTTGTGTGTCTGGGCACTGGCCACGAGTACGAAGCGGCGCGGCGCGGTCCGCGATTTGCTGATCGCGTGTGGCCTTTTTGTCGGTCTTCACTACGCGCTCTCCGCGTGGCAAGATGACTACAGTTTTGCCAGGACGCTCCTCGAGGCAATCGGCCTCGCCGTAACGCGGCAGCAGGAACGTGTGTCGATGTTCTCGAGCACCCACCTGCGCGATTTCTTGAACGAGCAGTTTCTGATCGGGCCACTCGGGATACTTCTGTTCCTGGCGGCGGCCATCACCGTGCTGGTGAAAAAGCGTTTGCGCGGGGTGACGCGTATTTTTCTCGTTGTTGCCGCGTTGGGGTATCTCGCCGCCGGCTGGCTGGCCGGCGACTCGAATCTTGGCTATGCGCGAGACTGGGATGTGTGGGCACCTGGGGGGCTGGTACTGACCGCCGTGGGTCTCGGTCTGTTCCTGTCCCTGGGCAACGGGCTTCGCTTCGCAAGACCGGCACTCTTCTGTGCGCTTCTCGTCTCCATCTATCACACGGTGCCGTGGGTTGCCGTCAACGCATCGGCTGGGCGGGGTCTCGCCAGACTCAAGACCCTTCCGCTCGGTCTCGGTCGAACCGAGGTACTCGTATCCCAGTGGTATCGGAGCCACGGTCTGGAGGGCGAGCGTTACGAGTGGCTGGAAAAAGCCGTGGCCGTGAACCCGGCGAACAACAACGCTCACTATTTGCTTGGGATCTATCATTCAGAGCGCGGCGACGTGCACGCGGCCGCCGATTCGTTCAGACGAGCGGCGCAGCTGCGGCGCGACAAGGTGTTGTTCAGGCAAAGACTGGCGGATGCGCTGATCGCAATCGGACGGGATGAAGAGGCGATTGCGCATCTCGAATTCGAGCTCGAACGCGACCCCGGCAACGTGGCCCGGTGGACGCTGTACGGCGAGACCCTCCGCAAGGCAGGCCGGCTGGAGCAAGCAAACGGGGTCTTCCAGACACTGATTCACGCGTACAGCGATACGCTCGCAGATGACCCGACGAACTACCAGGCAAACCTCGCCTGCGGTTGGCTGCTCTACAACCTGGGACAATTCGAGGAATCACTGTCCTTCCTCGCAGTGGCAATCGAGGTCAGACCGGACTCCGATGCGGCGCATTGCCTGATGGGGTACTCGCTGAACCAGCTCGGGCGCCCCGCGGAGGCGTCCGGGTACTTCAGACGCTGCCTCGAGATCGGCCCGGATCGCCCCGATCGAGCGGATATCGAATCATGGCTGACCGAGCCGGACGAGTGATTGCCGCGGCAAAACCGCATACCGTACAATAGGTTATAATTCTGACCCTCTTGACAAATCATCCCACAGATGATACAGCTTGGTTGTGGGAGGGTGTGCCGCACGGTCACCCGTACCGGTGCTTGGTCCTTCTGCAATGTGTTGTTCTTCGGCGTCTCTCTTCGGGTCGGAACTCAATGATCGGCCGGACGGTACTCCATTACAAGATTCGCGAAAAGCTCGGCGAGGGCGGCATGGGTGTCGTGTACAAAGCCGAGGACAACAGGCTCAGAAGAGCCGTCGCACTGAAATTCATCCAGCCGAATCTCTTCGATGATCCCAGTGGCAGAGCCCGCTTTCTACACGAGGCACAGGCCGCCGCCGCACTCGACCACCCCAACATCTGCACGATCTACGAAATCGATGAGGTCGACAATCAGACGTTTATCTCGATGGCCCACATCGAGGGTGAAAGCCTCAAGCAGACGATTGCATCACGGCCTCTCGGTTTGGCCGAGGTGCTCGATATCGCGATTCAGATTGCGGACGGTTTGCAGGCCGCTCATGACAAAGGGGTCATACACCGCGATGTCAAGAGCGCCAACATCATGGTGACGCCCAGCGGACAGGTGAAGATCACCGACTTCGGGCTGGCAAAGGTGCCCGGTCACTCGAGAGTGACGAAGAGCGGAATGACATTGGGAACGATCGACTATATGTCTCCCGAACAGGCCTGTGGGGAGCAAGTCGATCATCGCACGGATGTCTGGTCGTTCGGTGTCGTGCTCTACGAGATGGTCTCGGGCGAGCTGCCTTTCAGAGGTGAGATCGACCAGGCGATCGTCTATGCGATCCTCAACGAGCCCCTGCCCGCGATAACGGGTCTGGTAGCCGATCTTCCGCCAGAGCTCGAGAATGTGATCGGCAAAGCGCTCGCAAAAAACGTCGAAGATCGCTATGCGCGCGTGGCGGACATTGCGATCGATCTCCGCGAGTTCAGGAGAAAGTTCGACCAGCGATCATCAGAGATTCGCGTGAAGACGCCACAGCTTTCCATCGCCGTGTTGCCCTTTGCCAATATGAGCGCCGATCCCGAACAGGAGTATTTCTGCGACGGGATGGCCGAGGATATCATCAATGATCTGTCGAATCTGGACGGGCTGCGTGTCGTATCCCGGACATCGGCGTTTGCGTTCAAGGGCATGCACCAGGACATTCGCGAGATCGGGAGAAAGCTCCGTGTCCAGACGCTTCTCGAGGGCAGCGTGCGAAAAGCGGGCAACCAGCTCCGTATCACCGCCCAGTTGATAAACGTTGCGGACGGCTACCATCTCTGGTCACACCGCTACGACCGCGAACTCGAGGACGTGTTTGCCATCCAGGACGAGATATCGCAGAGCATCGTCGAGGCCCTGAAGGTCAAGCTCACGCCCAGTGAGGAGCGGGCGATCGCAAAGACGGCCACCCAAGACGTCCAGGCATACGATCTCTATCTGCGTGGCCGCGAGCTCTTCTACCAGTGGCAACGATCGAGCCTCGAAGACGCCATCGATTTGTTTTCTCAGGCCATCGAGCGGGATCCCGACTACTCGCTGGCGTACGCCGGTACGGCGGACTGCTATTGCGTTTTGTTCACCGACTGCGGCAGAAAGAAGGAACACCTCGAAAAAGGGCTGCGGGCCAGTCAAAGAGCGCTCGAGCTCGACGCGGACCTTGCCGAGGCTCACGCCGCCCACGGCTATGTGATTACCTGCCTGACCAAGGACTACGAGAAGGCGGAAGAAGAGTTCGAGGTGGCGATCAAGCTCAACGCAAAGCTCTTCGAGGCGTATTACTTCTACGCCCGGTGCTGCAGAGTCCAGGCGAAGATGGAGAAGTCAGCCCAGCTCCTCGAACAGGCGTGCCTCGTCAAGCCGGACGACTATCAGGCACGCATTTTTCTTGCGGAAGCCTACAAGGCCCTCCATCTGGAGGCAGGGGCAGAGGCGGCGTATCAACGCGCCCTGGAGAATGTCGAGAAACACATCGAACAGCATCCCGATGACTCGCGTGCCTATCAACTGGGATCACTCGCCCTCCTCGAGCTCGGCGAGCGCGAGAAGGGGCTGGAATGGGCCCGACGCGCTGCTTCACTGGACCCAACAAACCCCATGCTGCTCTACAATATGGCGTGTTTCTTTTCGATTGCCGGCGAGGCAGAGGATGCGATCGGCTATCTGCGCCGCGCCTTCGACGGGTTTGCGAGCGAAAGTGACGCGACGATGAAGGAATGGGCGAGTGCCGATCCCGATCTCGATTCCATCCGAAGCGATCCCCGTTTCGACGAGATTCTCGCAAAGCTCGAATAGCGCCTCCCCCCTCTTGAGCCAACCGAACTTTCTGCCCGGTCTTTCGTTGCCGGATCGGCCCGCCATGGCATAGAAAATGCTACTGGCCAGTGGATCATAATCTGCAAAAGGAGCTGACTATGTCAACGACGCCGTCCAACCCGGGCAGTGCCGTCATGAATGCGACCCAACCTTCGGCCACCAAAGGAGTGGGAGATCTCAAACGCCAGGAGTCGCACTACTGGTATCTCCTTGGCGCAATATGCATTGTGACAACCACGGGGCTTACTTTCGCAATATCGCCCCTGCTCGGAGAGCGTGTCGCCGAAGTGTGGCCCTGGGCAAACACGCACGTCGTACTCATTTCGCTCCTTCCGCTGTCCATGGCCTTGCTGGTCGGATATCTCACGATACAGAAACAGAAAACGCGGGATATGCGTCAGAAGGTCGAGCACATGGCGAGAGACGCGTCGCAGCGAGCGCGCCAGAATTCGGCCCGCCTTCGGGCACTTCTGAACGTGAGCCGGATGATGGGCTCGGTGACCAATCTGGAAAGCGTCTTCAACTCGGTCACAAATACGTGTCTGGAGGTCTTTGACTGCCAGCAGGCATCGCTCATGATGGTCAACGTCAACGAAGAGACACGCGAGCTCGAGACGCGCGCTGCCACCGGCCACGCCAACGAGAGTGCGGTCCGAACGTCTACCGTAAAGATCGGCGAGGGCATCGCGGGCTGGGTCGCCGAGCAGAGAAGACCAATCATTCTCACCAACGAAACCAACCTCAGTCAGTACCCCAACTTGAAGCTCAAGGACAAATCGATATCCGCGGCTATGGTCGTACCGATTCTCCTGAGGGATGAGCTGGTCGGGGTGTTGAATATCAGCAGTCAGTCACCCACGACGAAGTACAGCCAGGAAGACCTGCAGGCGCTCCAGGTATTTGCGGAGAGCGCCGGCACGTGCATTCGCCATACCGAGCACGTCGAGTGGATGAGAAAAACCATCCAAGATCAGGCTTCGCGAGCTGCCAGACAACAAACAACCGAGGCAACCACTCGCGGTTGAGCGCCCCGGCCGAATCTCGAGACCCAATACCCGCTCCGAAGTGCCTTCCCGATTGAGCCTGTCCTGGAAAGGCTGCGTCCCCCAACGACGTCTACGTGTCCCGGAAGGGCTCTGATTGGGCGGGAATTGAGCCGCATCCCCCACGACGTCTACCTGTCCCGGAAGGGCTCCAATCGGGAAACGTAACGCGGCCGCAAGGCCAGCGTTACGTTCACTTGATCAACGTCGCTCTCCTGACAACGGTTCCGCTCGCCGTCTGCAGACGGTGGAAATACACGCCGCTCGAGAGCCCGGCTGCGTTCCACTCGATCACATAATCCCCCGGCCTCTTGACTTCATCCACCAGTGTTTCCAATAGCCGGCCTGCGACGTCGTACACGGTGAGCCGTACGTGTTGTGCGACGGAAACCGAATAGGGGATCTGCGTGACAGGGTTGAACGGATTGGGCGCGGGCAACCCCAGAACGACGGTCGGCGTGTCAGGCCGTGGTGACGGGGATCCACCATCCACCGCGATGACAACGACCCGATCGGTCGTCGAAAACGGCATACCGTCGTTGTACAGTCCCGTAAGAATCAGTGTGAGCGTATCACCCGGACTGCCGCCGGGAATAGCCGCTGCAACATCCCGAGAGAGAAACTGCAGGAACAGATCGTCGAAACCATCGCTACCCGCATCGCCGCAGGCGCAGTCCATGACACCCACCGTTAGGGGCGGGACCCCCTCCAACCGACAGCTCGTCGGGTCGATTTCGGAGATGTCGACCGTCGCGCTTCCCAGAATCGCCACCGGCAGCGCTCCGCCCTTCCGATCGCTTACGCTCGTCGTATCCCACAACGTCGAATCGAACGCATTGGGCCACTCGCCCGGCCGGATATCCATTCCGACGAACTGACACGTCTGCGAGCGCGCACCAAACGCGGGAAATTCGGTCTGCGACGGAAACTCGGCTACGATCGGTGTCGCGTCCGGGAAGAGCGGATGCCGCTTAACCTGGGGGAAATCCGAGTTGAAGCTCGAACAATCGTCGACCTGCCACTGCACGAGGACCCAATGAATGAGGAACTTCTTGCCCATCTGGGGCCCCGGGTTGCTCATGCCAAAGGGCACTGAAATACCGGTGTCGGAACGACCCAACGTGGCCGCCGGGGTTTTGATATCCGCAATGAGTTGAAGATTCGGCCCATAATCGATACCGTACTGGGCCCCACTCACAAAAAAGTCAAAATCCTCGCCAAAGACATACAGCGTATCGAGCTGTCCCGCACCCCCAGGATCCTCGGTTCGTTGCGTGCCAAGCGAATCGAAATAAACTGCAATCTGCCCGGTATCGCCTGACACCGGTCCTGGGATGAGCCCCAGGCCCACCACGGCAACGACAACCAGACCCCATGAGACTTTGTTCACATCGGCCTCCTTTGACGACGGTCCAGGGGCTTCATTGGATCCGCGATCTACG
>CBDVBZ010000150.1:0-7704 GCA_965372355.1 uncultured bacterium
TGCCATTGCGCAAGGAGGCCAGGCAACATGACTAACGCGCAGAAGAAGAAGGGAACGATAACCAGGCTGCTGCTCTTCGCCATGATCGGAATGGTGTTGGCGGTGTATGCCTGTTACCCGGGAGGTGCGACTGACGTCAGTGACTTCGACTTGGTCATCACCCTCTACGACGAGAATTTCGATTACGGCACGCTGAAGACCTACGCGATGCCAGATAGTGTCGTGGAATTCCCGGATTCAACGCAGACCATTAACCCGGCGACGGAGCAGCTCATACTCCAGACCGTCGCCGATAACATGGCGAATTATGGTTACACACGGATCATCAACCCCGATACGACCGTCGCGGATTCCATCCCTGACGTGGTTGTGCTTTGCCGCGCGTTGACTCAGGACTTCGCGGCATTTACCAGCTATCCCTGGTGGGGCTACTGGGGCGGGTGGTATGGTGGATGGTATCCTCCGTATCCGGGTTGGGGCTGGGGTTACCCGCCGGGCGGCGTTTCGGTCAACACGTTTACCGTCGGCGCGGTTCTGATCGATATGGCCCAGGGTTTGCCGGATCCCCCCGATGAAACCGCCGAGGTGCAGTCGGGTGTCTGGAGTGCGGGGCTCAACGGCCTGCTGTCGAATTCGCTCCAGGGCGACCAGACGAGAGTCAAAGAGGGGATTGATCGGGCATTCGAGCAGTCACCGTATCTGGATCAGAATTAGGCCCCTTGCCGCAATTGAACTTTGGATAGAGGTGGATTCGCAATGAAATTTATAAAGTCGATTATGTTGGTCGCCATGGTGAGCATGGTGGTGTCATCCACCGCGTTTGCCCTCGGTGATGAGAAGCTGACGAGTATGTACTGGAGTGTGGCGGTTCCCGACGGGGACATGACGGAGTTTATCGACCAGACGAGCCTTCGGGGTTTTGGCCTTCAGGGCCGCTGGTTCGTACAGCCCGCGCTGTCCGTTGGGCTGACGTGGGCGTGGCAGGTGTTCGATCAGGAAACGAGTGATCCGATTCAGACCACGCTGGGCGAAAGCGAAATGAACGCGACGATCAGCGGGAAGCAGTTCCGTTATATCAATGCGTTCCCGTTTCTTGCCACAGGGCACTTGTATTTGGGCACGCCGGGAGCGACACGGCTCTTTATTGGTGGCGGCGTCGGCGCCTTTTATATGATGGAGCGTCTCGAGCTCGGGCTCGTTGCACTCGAGGAGAAGAACTGGCGGTTTGGTGCCGTCCCCGAGGCGGGGCTTCTGATGCCCGTCGGTGATATGTATGGGCACCAGCACATCATCATTAGCGCCAAGTACAACTACGTGGTCGGTGACGACACTCGCTTCGATCTCACGTGGTGGGAGCTCAATCTCGGTCTCACGTGGAATCCGGAATTCTAGCGGCGGGGTTAGTGGCCCCCTGGCTGGAAGGGAGAAAAGGATGTTTCGGAAAGCGTTACTGACGTTCATGGCTATCCTGCTGTTTGGATCCTCTACCGCGTGGGCGCAAATGAGCGGTTTCGATTTTCAGCAGCAGAGTCACAAGGCCGAAATCGGTATACTCGGCGGTTACGCATGGACGGTGAGCAAGGATTTCAACAGTAAATACGGCAGGGTCAATGCCGATATCAAGAGCGACGGTTACTATGGTGTTGAGGTCGATGTCAACCTCCGGCCGGGAGCCCAGCTCGTTCTGCTGTGGACGCGGCAGGATACCGAGTTTCAGCTCAGGGGCGCGGGCCTTCCTCCAGAAGACGAGTTACCGCGGAACACACCGGTAAATGTCGAGTACTGGCAAATCGGGACGATCGGTGGCATGCAGAAGGGCGATGTCATGCCATACGGGAAGTTCACTCTGGGTGGCACGCGCTACGTCATCGATGAGCCCGGCGTATCGGATGAGTGGCAGTTCTCGATAATCCTGGGTATCGGCGCGAAGATCTACCCGAGTGACAAGATCGCGATACGACTCGAGGGCACGATGCCTTATACGTTTACGAGCGGCGGCGTGGGCTTTGGGATCGGTACCGGCGGCGGCGGGCTCTATGTCGGCGGCAATGGAATCGCCCAGTTTACGTTGGCTTTGGGTGTCAATATACTGCTCGGCTCGCAGTAGACGAGCCGTTTTGAAGCCACATCATGTTCCGGCGCTGCAACGCCCGTTCGACCGTGCGGCGCCGGGACACTGTTGTTTGTATTCCTGACAATTTTGTTCACAAGACGCGACGGCGATGTACGTCGAGTCTGACGGATCTTCACTTGGAAAGGAGTGAAGCAATGAAAAAGCTGTTGTTTGTTGCCTTGCTGTTGGTCGCCTCGACCGCGTTCGCACAGGATGGATATATCGAGCTCCTCAGGTCGGATATACGGACCGAGAAGATCGCAATCGTCACGGATGTGATGCAGCTCAGCGGTGAGCAGTCCGAGCAGTTCTGGAAGGTTTACAAAGAGTACGATCACGAGATGAGCAAGGTGAATGATCTCAGGATTGCCTTGATCAAGGACTATGCCGAGAACTACGAGAAAATGACGGACGAAAAGGCCCTGGAGATCATCGCACAGTGGTCGGAGTTTCAGGACAAGCGAATGGATCTGAGGAAGAAGTACTTCCAGGAGTTCCTCGAGGTCCTGCCGGCCACCAAGGCGGCCAGGTTTATGCAGCTCGATCATCAGATCAGCCTGCTGATCGATCTTCAGATCGCTGCGGAGCTTCCGTTGATCCCGACGGAAGATGACCAGTAAAGGCCCAACGAGACAGGAGACGGGAATGAAAAAGCTGTTGCTACTGACCGTTGCCCTGGTGCTGGTTGGCTCCACGGCTGCCATGGCGGACGATGATTACTATATCGAGCTCATGAAAACGGACATCAAGGCGCGCAAGATGGAGCTCGTCGACGAGTTCATGAATCTCAGCACTGCCCAGGCGAAGAAGTTCTGGCCCGTGCACAAGAAGTATCAGAAGGAGCTCAGTAAGCTCAATGAGAGAGAACTTTTTCTCATCAAGAAGTACGCGGACAACGTCGACGGTATGACCGAGGACGTTGCCAAGGAGATCGCCAACGAGGCGTTCGAGCTGGATATCGCGAGAGGTTACTTGAAGAAGAAATACTACAGGCAGTTCGCGTTCGCCACGGATGGGATCACGGCGGCACGGTTCTTCCAGATCGAAAACCAGCTCGCTCTCCTGGTCGAGCTCCAGATCGCCGCTGTCTTGCCTCTGATGGAATAACACCGGGGCACGTTGTTGTAATGGAATCGAGTATGGGCCGGTCGATCGGGTCTTGAGAGCCCCGGGGCCGGTCCTATGCCGATTGCGTTGCGCGGTCCGGCTTGGACAAAACCCTTGTTTTATGCAGTTTGACGTTTTGCCGTTTTTTGGCTTAGTATGAATAGGCCACAAATCGGAGACCCGACATGTCAGAGTTCAGAGACATACCGTTTGTCCGTTCGGTGTTTCATCCGTCGGATTTCAGTCCGGAAAGCGAACACGCTTTTGCCCACGCGCTGCGGATCGCACTCGCCCGCAAGACGGCTTTCACGATCCTCCACGCGGGGGGTAACAAGGGCACGTGGACGAAGTTTCCTCCAGTGCGTGCCACGCTGGAGCGATGGGGGCTGCTGGAGAAGGGTAGCTCGCGATCCGCCGTGTTCGAGGACCTCGGCACGCGCATCAAGAAGGTCACGGTTCGAGAGGGTAAACCTCTGGATGCGATCCTGGATTTTCTCGATCACCATCCGACCGATTTGATTGTTGTGGCAACGTCGGGCCGCGATGGACTACCGCGCTGGATCCGTCCGTCGGTTGCCGAAGAGGTCGCGCGGAAATCGGATACCATGACCCTCTTCGTCCCCGACTCGACGAAGGGCTTTATATCACTGGAGGACGGGGGTGTTTCGCTGGAGCGAATTCTCATTCCCATCGATCACAAGCCCGACCCACGGGCCGTGCTCGCCTATTGTACGCGCACGGCGAAAACGGTTGGGACGGGCACGGTGAAGATCATGCTGCTTCACGTGGGTGAGGACGACAACCCCGTGACCGACCTCCCGGAGAACCCCATGTGGTCGTGGGAGACTCTCCATCGACGGGGGGACGTTGTGGATGAGATCATCAAGTCCGCGGAAAAACATGACGTCGATCTGATCGCGATGGCAACCGAGGGTCGAAACGGCGTGCTCGATGCCCTTCGCGGAAGCGTCACCGAGCAGGTGCTGCGGCGGGCTCCCTGCCCGCTTCTCGCCGTTCCCTCTGACTAGCCGGGGGCCGATTACCGTATGCGTGTGACATGGCTTCTTCTCTTGCTCGTACCGACCAACCTCTGGGCGCAGACCCTGTCCGACCCATCGCAGTTTGACAAGTATCTCAACCGGCCGATCACAAGAATCACGCTGACCGGCAACAACATCACCAAGACGCACGTGATCACCCGGGAGCTGACGGTCAAGGTCGGCGAGCTGCTCACGCTGGAGGCGGCGACCGAGAGTGTAAGCAATCTCATCAATCTCGATATATTCAGTTCGGTCACCGTGACTCCCACACTCGATGGCGACGGCGTCGCACTGGATTTCGAGGTGCGGGAGATGCCGTGGATCATCCCGTTTATCAAGCTGAAATACAACGAGCAGAACGGCTGGTCAGCCGGCCTGTCGGTATCCTCGCTCAATCTGGTCGGGCGCGACATCAGGCTCTCAGCGTACTGGTTGTTCCTGGGCGGGACGAACGCCTTCTCGTTTATCGGTTCGTGGCCGTGGATCACCGGCAACCACATCTCTCTCGATTTGGCGCTCGAGCATCTCATCCGCGACGACACGCTCAACGAGTTCGAAGAGGACAGTTATATATTCCAACCCATCATCGGAACGTATCTTGGGGAAAACGGTCGTCTGAGGGGGGCGTTCACCTGGTTCCAGATGAATAGTGACAGTACGGGGCGTACGTTGAGCGCGGATAACAGAGACGATTTGTTTTCGATTGGGGGATCGATCGGATGGGATTCGCGGGACTCGTGGACCGACCCGCACCACGGGTGGCACACCGAACTCGCCGTTGCCAAGGTCGGCGACCCCCTGCCCGGTGATGGTGAATTCTGGAGGGGTATTCTCGATCTCCGGCGTTATCAGCCGCTGGCCAGAAGCCACACCCTGGCGATCGGCTCGCTGTTCTCGATGAACACGGGGACGGTCGGTGTCGATTTCCCCGAGTATCTGATGTACCGGATGGGTGGGGCGAACTCGATTCGAGGCTATAACGTCGACGAGCTCGGACGGGTCCTGTTCGGCCAGAACCAGATCATTCTGACCGTCGAGTATCAGTGGCGCATCTTGCCGTTCAGGGAATACACCGTCTGGAAGTGGCCGTTTCGGGCGGGTCTCCAGGCTGCCGCGTTCGCGGACTGGGGCAACGCGTGGAACGAGGGCCAGAGTCCACGAGGTCGCGGAAAGGCCGGTTTTGGCATCGGGCTGCGGCCGCTCGTACCGGCGGTCAATATGCTGCGCTTCGATTTTGCCGTGAGTGGGGAAGGGGATTTTGTATTCAACTTTGGCATCAATCCAAAGTTTGATGCACAGAGACTGCGTTTGCGTTAGGGTGTTGGCATGAACAAAGGGAACTTCACTCGGGCTTATGTCGTTTTGCTGGTGATTTTCATTTCCGCCCTCTTTGTGGAGATGATCCGCGGTTTCCTGATGACGCTGCTGCTCGCGGCGATCTTCAGCGGAATCTCGCAGCCACTCTACTCGAGGCTGCTCCGTTTGTTTCAGGGACGTGGAGCGGTCGCATCGCTTGTTACTCTACTCGTTCTGCTTGTCGTGATCGTCGGCCCACTGCTCTTCTTCTTAGGGATACTGGCGTCGCAGGCCATCCAGATCAGTCAGACCGTTGGACCGTGGATCCAGACACAGATCAACCAACCGGATAAATTCACCGAGCTGATCGACGAGATCCCCGCGCTCGACAAGCTCGAGCCCTACCGCGCTCAGATTATGACCAAACTCGGTGAATTCGCGGGGGCCGCCGGAAATTTTCTGGTGGGCGGTCTGTCGGCGACGACACGGGGTACGGTAGCGTTCTTTTTTCAGTTCTTTATCCTTCTCTACGCGATGTTCTTCTTTCTCAAAGATGGCGACAGGTTTCTCGACAAGATTCTCTACTATGTGCCGATGACCGACGAAGACGAGCGGCGGATGGTGGAGAAGTTCGTGTCGGTGACCCGCGCCACGCTCAAGGGAACGTTCATTATCGGCATCGTGCAGGGGGGGCTTGCGGGCATCGGTTTTGCCGTTGCCGGGATCGGTGGCGCTGTGTTCTGGGCGACGATCATGACCGTTCTGTCCATCATTCCGGGTATCGGCGCCGCGCTCGTCTGGGTGCCGGCCGTCGTGTACCTGTTCGTGACGGGACACGTGCTCGCTGCGGTGCTTCTCGCGCTCTACTGCGGGTTGATCGTCGGTACCGCGGACAACTTCCTGCGGCCGCGTCTCGTCGGGAGGGACACCAAGATGCACGATCTGATGATCCTCCTGGGCACTCTCGGAGGAATCATGCTGTTTGGTATCGCGGGGTTTATCATCGGACCGATTCTGGCCGCGTTGTTCGTCACGATCTGGGAGATCTACGGTGTGGTGTTCCGGGATTATCTTCCCCAGCCGCAGTCCGCTTCGGCGGGTGAAAGTGGGGGCGTTGGTGATGAGTAGGCCGTGCCGTGTCGCATCCGTGCTTTTCGCGGCTGTTTGCGGGTGTCTTCTCTTTGCCCCAGCGGTGCGCGCGCAGAGCCTGGACAGTATCCCTGCCTACTCGACGCCACCGGTTTCGATGGGGCAGCCACCCAAATGGCGCACCGCCGTGGGACTCGAGACGGGATACGCCTTCAAAAACGACAACGCCGGCTGGCGTTTGTTTGGCAACGTTACACCTCGAGGAAAGTTTCCGCATCTCGGGATCGATCTGATGAGTATCGAGTTGGGTGGAGGGCGCGGGAACGACAAATGGTTTGGGGACATCGGGTACTATGTCCGGGTTCCCTATTTTCGCCTGGGTGTGGACTTCCGGGTCCCAGACGATTCGTTCTCCGGCGTCTTTACGCTTCAGTATGCGTTGCGAAGGGGCGGGATATTCGGTGGTGGCGAAGAGCTTCGAGTGGACTACCGAACCCGGGGCAACGCACTCCTCGTCGGCATCGTGCTGAACGAGCCGTTCCGAAAGTACCGAAAGACACGGCCGGTCAAGAAGTACACCGATATCCCGCGAGGACAAACGCCTCGGCCATCTCCCGCGATAGAGTCGCAAGGCATTCCTGCGGATCTCGAGCAGTCGATACAAAAGGTCGAGCACGCTGTCGAATGGCTCGACAGGCTCCTGACGCCGCGCTTCGTACGCGGCGACGTGGAGAAGAATGCGATCGCGTACCGCGATCACATTCGGACCCCGGGACACACATTCCTCGAGGAGGACTCAACGTATCACGCGGAGCTGTCGAAGGCGTTTACTCTCGCGCTGGACGGTGACCGGGCGGGGGGCGGTGAGCTGGCCCGTCTGGCCGAGGCGACGATATTCGACGAGATCCTCGTGCCCTACAATCATCTGTTTGGCGCGCACAAAAAGCCGCGTCTACCAACGGGGTACATCAGTCGGGCCAATGAGGTGTTCGACAGCCTTGTGACGCGGTTACCACGGTTCGACAGGGTCAATCTTGCGGAAGCAGGGAAGCAGACGGA
>CBDVBZ010000151.1:0-7683 GCA_965372355.1 uncultured bacterium
CGGCGATACTACATATTTAGTTCCAGCCTGGCGACCTCCGACATCATGTCGGGGTTCCAGGGTGGATCCCAGACGATCTCCACTGCGACGTCCTTGACACCATCTATGGAACGGATCTTGTGCTCGACCTCGACGGGCAGTGAGCCGGCCACCGGGCACGCGGGGGACGTCAACGTCATCTCGACTCGAACATGGGTGTCATTATCGATTTCAATCTTGTATATGAGCCCCAGTTCGTAGATATCCACGGGTATCTCTGGGTCGTACACGGTCTTGATAATTACTACGATTTGTTTCTTGAGTTCATCGTGCTGCTGGTCACTCATCTGAACACTCCCCTGTGTTGTGCGCCTCATCACTCCGTCGTGATGGCGTCCGAATCACACTTGAGGGCGGCGTGGAACGTGTGCCAGGCCAGCGTTGCGCATTTCACGCGGATCGGATACTCGCGCACCCCGGCAAAGATCGCCAGCTTTCCCAGACCAGTGTGGTCGGCCTCGTCGCGCGAGTCGCTTGTCACGAGGTCGTGAAACCGACCAAACAAGTCCTCTGCATCGGCAAGCGTCTTGCCTTTCAGTGTCTCCGTCATTATCGAAGCGCTGGCGGTACAAATCGCGCAGCCCGAGCCCTCGAAACAGATGTCGGTGATCCTATCGTTCTCGACCACCAGATAGATCGTTATGCGGTCACCACACAGCGGGTTGTGGCCCTCTGCGCTGTGGCTCGCGTCATCCATCTTGTGATAGTTGCGCGGGCTCTTGTAGTGATCGAGAATCATTTCCTGATAGAGTTCCCGCAGGTCATCCATCTCTTCATCCCCCCAGGTTGATCACTTGAAAACGTTCTTGACCGAGCCCAGCGCCGCGACCAACGCATCGACGTCGTCACGCGTGTTGTAGATCCCAAAAGAAGCCCGTGACGTGGCCGGGATACCGAAGTGTTGCATCACCGGCTGCGTGCAGTGGTGGCCAGTTCGAATCGCCACTCCCTCGCGATCGACGATTGTCCCGACATCGTGCGGATGTATGCCCTCGATCACGAAAGATATCACGCCGAGCTTTTTCGCGGCGGTTCCGATGATGCGAACGCCGTCGATCGACAGCAGTCTCTCCGTTGCATAATCCACCAGATTCTGCTCGTGGCTGGCAATCGCCGGGAAACCGATATCCTGGAGATAACCGATAACCGTTCCTAGCCCGACGGCATCACCGACATTGGGTGTGCCCGCCTCAAACTTAAAGGGAAGCGTGTTGTATGTCGTCTTCTCGAACGTGACCGATTTGATCATGTCACCGCCGGACTGATACGGCGGCATCGCTTCGAGCAGGTCGGTCTTGCCGTAGAGGACCCCGGTTCCCATGGGGCCATAGATCTTGTGACTCGAGAACGCATAGAAGTCGCAGTCGAGTTCCCGAACGTCGACCGTTATGTGCGGGGCCGCCTGCGCGCCGTCCAGCATGACAGGAATCCCGCGCTCGTGCGCCATCTTGATCATCTCGGCCACCGGGTTGACTGTACCCAACGAGTTCGACACGTGGACCACGGACACGATTTTGGTTTTCGGCGTCAGGAGTCTCTTATACTCGTCGATCAAGAGCTCGCCGTTATCGTTCATCGGAATTATTCTGAGTTTCGCGCCCTTCTCCATACAGAGAAGCTGCCAGGGCACGATGTTCGAATGATGTTCCATCTCAGAGATCAGGACCTCATCACCCTCGCCGACGTTTGTGCGGCCGTACGACTGCGCGACCAGATTGACAGCCTCCGTTGTCCCGCGAACAAAAATGATCTCGCGCGTGTCCGACGCGTTGAGGAAGTCACGAACGCTTTCGCGCGCGTCTTCGAACATCTTTGTGGCACGCATGCTTAGCGTATGGACACCGCGGTGGACGTTCGAGTTATTGTGGGAGTAGTAGTGTTCGAGGGCGTCGATGACGACCTCTGGCTTCTGAGTGCTCGCAGCGTTGTCCAGATAGACAAGCGGTTTGCCATGTATCGTCTCCCGAAGAATGGGGAAATCGCTGCGAATGGCCGCCACATTAAACCGGGTGGCGCCGGAGCTATCTGAGTTTTCAGTGGCAGGCTTGGAATAACTGCTCACGGTCACGCTCCCTTCCGCGGAAGACCCATGTCGATCTTGGTGCCGGAGAGCCAGGCAATGAGGTCGGCCGTCAGACGGTTGCGGAGCGGTACCACCTTGATCCGCTCGAGCAATTCGTTTGCAAAAGCCTGGACGAGCATGTGTCTGGCATCGGTGTTCTTGATCCCTCTGGAACGAAGATAGAACACCGCCTTTTCATCGATTTGTCCGACAAAGGCCCCATGGGTACATTTGACATCGTCTGCGTAAATCTCGAGTTGCGGGTTGGTGTTGATCTGCGCATCCTCGGACAGAAGCATGCAACCGTTGGACTGTTTGGCATCGGTTTTCTGAGCATCAGGGTGGACGTGAATCTTGCCGTTGAAAACGCCCCGGGCACGACCGGCGAGTACGCCCTTGTAGAGCTCGTGGCTCTCGCAGTGGGGGCTGGCATGCTCGATATTGGTATGGTTGTCCACGTGTTGGTGACCGCTAGCGATATAGAGACCATCGAGTCTGCAATCGATACCCTCGCCTTCGAGGACGGTGGCCACGTCGTTTCTCACCAGCGCGCCGCCCATGGATACATACTCCGTCCTAAAACTAGAGTCACGCTGCATATGCGCGTTGAGCGAAGCGACGTGGTAAGCCGTGCGGCTCTCCTTCTGCACTTTGTAGTGTTCTATGTGAGCGCCTTGGGCAAGGACGATCTCGGTGACGGCATTCGTGAAGTACGCAGCCTCGCCGATGCCGAGGTAGCTTTCCACGATCGTCGCCCTGGCGAGTTCCTCTGCGACGATCAGGTTGCGGGGTTGTGACATCAGCTTGTCGCCGTTCGCAGTGGACGCAAACATGAGATGAACCGGTTTGTCGATAGACGCCCCTTTTGCGATATGAATTACTGCACCGTCGGCGAGATAGCCGGTGTTGAGCGCGACAAATGGGTTCGTGTTTGTCGCTGCATGTTTGGCCAGGTGCTTTCGCAGCAGGGGATCGTCGCTCTCGAGAGAGTGGCGAAGGCTCTTGATCGCAAGCTCCTCGGGACATTCCATCGACGAGAGGTGCCCGGCAAAATGCCCGTCGACAAAAACGATCCGGTAAAACGCTGAATCGTCAAACGCGCGCTCCTGGAGCTTTTCCACGGTCAGGCCGCTCGGCGACACGTTCTTGGGTACCGCAAAGTCGTGCTGGAGAAGCGGACGGACGCGCGTGAACCGCCATTCTTCATTCTTCGTTGTTGGAAAACCCTGCTCGGCAAACCGCTCGGCAGCAGCCACCCGGATGTCCTTGGCCCACGACGGCGCTTTGTTTCCCACCGGGCTGGACGCGAACTTCTTCAAACCAGCGATATATGTTTCTTTGTCTGCCATGTTGTTTTGGCCGTGCCTTATTTCCCCGCCGCCTGCTTCTCGATGTCGGTGTAGCCCTTCTCTTCCAGCTCGAGCGCAAGTTCCTTGCCCCCGGACTTGACGATGCGACCTTTGACGAGAACGTGGACTACGTCGGGAACAATGTAATTGAGAAGGCGCTGGTAGTGCGTGATCACGAGGATCGCGCGATCCGGACCGCGGAGCGAGTTGACGCCCGAAGCCACGATTTTGAGTGCATCGATGTCGAGGCCCGAGTCGGTCTCGTCCAGCACCGCCAGTTTTGGAGCCAGAATGGCCATCTGCAGCACTTCGTTCCTCTTCTTCTCCCCACCGGAATAGCCCTCATTGACCGGACGATCCATAAAGCTCTTATCCATTCTGAGGCTTTCCATCTTCTCTTTGATAAGACCCAGGAACTCCATCGCATCGATTTCTTCCTCGCCATGGTACTTGCGTTTGGCGTTCAGCGCCGACCGCAGGAAGTAGGAGTTGCGAACACCGGGAATCTCGACGGGGTACTGAAAGGCCATGAAGACTCCTTCGCACGCGCGGTCCTCCGGAGCCATCTCGAGCAGGTCCTTGCCCCAGAACAGCACTTCACCCTTTGTCACCTTGTACGCCTCGTGACCCGCAATCACCTGAGCGAGCGTGCTTTTGCCCGATCCATTTGGGCCCATGATCGCGTGTACCTCACCGGCATCGATCTTGAGATCGATGCCCTTCAGGATTTCGTTATCTTCAACGCTGGCGTGCAGATTCTTGACTTCTAGCATTCGTGTGCGCCCCTGGTTATTACCGTTCTGTCATAGATTGACTGTACGTTTGCAGACTTGATGGTGTGCGGTTGTTACCCGACACTTCCTTCGAGGCTCACTTCAAGAAGCCGTTGAGCCTCGACGGCGAACTCCATGGGCAGCTCGCGGAAGACCTCTTTGCAGAAGCCGTTGACGATCATGTTCACCGCGTCCTCCGCCTTCATCCCACGCTGCTGACAGTAGAAAATCTGATCCTCACCGATCTTCGAGGTTGTCGCTTCGTGTTCTGCCCGCGCGCTGCTGTTCCTCACCTCTATGTAGGGAAACGTATGCGCGCCGCATTTGTCGCCGATCAGCATCGAGTCACATTGCGTATAGTTGTGGGCGTTTGCCGCGCCCTTGTCTATCTGGACGAGCCCACGGTAGCTGTTCTGCCCGTGTCCCGCCGAGATCCCTTTGGACACGATCGTGCTCGTCGTGTTTTTGCCGACGTGGATCATCTTTGTGCCCGTATCGGCCTGTTGGTAATTGTTGGTCAGTGCGACCGAATAGAACTCACCGACCGAATCGTCACCGCTGAGAATACAGCTCGGATACTTCCACGTGACCGCCGACCCGGTCTCGACCTGTGTCCAGGATATCTTCGACCGGTCACCTCGGCAGTGGCCGCGTTTGGTGACGAAATTGTAGATGCCACCCTTGCCATCCTTGTCTCCCGGGTACCAGTTCTGGATCGTCGAGTATTTGATCTCCGCATTCTTCATGGCAACCAGTTCGACAACCGCCGCGTGAAGCTGGTTCTCATCCCGCATCGGCGCCGTGCAACCCTCGAGATAGCTCACATAGGCGCCTTCCTCCGCCACGATCAGCGTTCGCTCGAACTGTCCGGTCTGGGCCGCGTTGATCCGGAAGTATGTCGATAGCTCCATCGGGCAGCGCACACCCTTCGGGATGAAACAGAAGGATCCATCGGTAAAAACCGCGGAGTTTAGCGCGGCATAGAAGTTGTCGTAATAGGGGACCACCGACCCCACGTATTCCTTTACCAGGTCCGGGTGCTCCTGGACGGCGTCCGAGAACGAGCAGAATATGATGCCTTCCTTGGCGAGCCGTTCCTTGAAGGTCGTTGCGACGGACACGCTGTCGAATACCGCGTCAACGGCAACACCGGCGAGTGCCATCTGCTCCTCGAGCGGAACCCCGAGCTTTTCGAACGTCCGGCGGATCTCCGGATCGACCTCATCCATGCTCTTGAGCGCGTCCTTGGGGTCTTTGGGTGCCGCGTAGTAGTGGATATCCTGAAAATCGATATCCGGGTAGTTGACCTTGGGCCACTTCGGCGCCTTCATCGTGAGCCAATGCCGGTAGGCCTGCAGGCGCCACTCGAGCATCCACTCGGGCTCCTTCTTCTTGGCCGAGATCAGACGGATGACGTCCTCGTTCAGGCCTTTGGGAATAAGCTCCTGCTCGACGTCGGTGACGAAGCCGTACTTGTATTCCTCGTCGATATTGCGCTGTATGGGGTCTGGTTTCTCGCTCATAACCTGCTATGAGAAAAATAGTTAGTATCGAGTAATAAGGGGCCTGCCGATGTGATTATAAGGTAAAAGTTGATAAAAATCAACTTTTCCATCTGACTCGAAAAAATGCCCTGTCTTGCGGGCATGAGGTGCGGCACAAAGACATGGCTCCCAAACGGGAAAGATCATCGAGGCGCGCGTCCAAAAGCACCAAGTGATTGTTTTCACGAACAACCCGAATATGACCGAAATCAGTTTTGAAATCAAGCGAATTCTCCACCGGAACGAGGTCGTGGATGCTCCCGTTACCTGTTCCGAAAAAAGAGGTTACGAACTTGAGCGTGGGGGTGATCGGGTAGGTGTTGGGGTGCGGTCGGTCCGGATCGATACGGCCGTTTCCAGGACCGGGACCGCCGGCTCGCGGCGCCGACACGGCGCCAAAAAGATACGGGCCCGTTCCCTGGTCGCGGGGTGACCATCCAATCAGGTTGACGACCTACCACGACGCGCCAGGAAACGAGCCCTACTCTGTTGTACCCACGTGTGTCTTTTCCGAGTGCCGCACGGCCTCCGAGCAGTCGGCTCCAACAAGAACCGCCGTGTCCTGCGGCGAACAGGACAACGTGTTTCCGGTTCCATAATGAAGTACTCCCGAACCTCCCGAAAAGTTGGTGAAGAATCTAGGCTTTTTCGGCCCAAACCGCGGAGAGATGGATGATCGTTTCTACCGCCTTTTCCATAACCTGTACCGGCACCCATTCGATTTTGCTGTGAAACGCCTCACCACCGGCAAACATGTTCGGCGTGAGCAGGCCCATGTAAGTCAACCGCGCGCCATCGGTGCCACCGCGGATCACCTTCGAGTGCGGTTCGACACCGGCACGGCGGATGGCCTCTTCCGCATACTCGAGGAGCCGGGGTTCCTTCTCGATGGGGTAGCGCATGTTGAGATACTGTTCCTTGATGTCGAGTTCGATTTTCGCCTTCGGATAGAGACCCCGCACCTCCTCGACGATTTTGCCGAGGATGGTCTTTTTCTGTTCGATTCCGTCCATCTCGAAATCACGAATAAGAACCTTGAGTGTGACCTCTTCGGCTTGCCCCTTGAAGTCGTACGGATGGATGTACCCCTCCCGCTGTTCGGTCGTCTCGGGGCTTATGTCCTTCGGGAAGCGCGTGACGATGTCGGCCATGACCCGGATTGCGTTGACGAGTTTGTCCTTTGCGTAGCCGGGGTGGACCCCGATACCCTGGATCCTGAACACCGCCAGGAACGCGTTGAACGTCTCGTACTCGATCTCACCCAGCGGACCGCCGTCCATTGTGTATGCGAAGTCGGCGCCGAATTTCTTGACATCGAAATGCTCCGTGCCGTGTCCAACCTCTTCATCGGGTGTGAACGCGATCCTGATCGTACCGTGCTTGACATCCGGGTTCTGTGCGAACATGTCGATGGCCGTCATGATTTCCGCCACGCCGGCCTTGTCATCAGCGCCGAGCAGCGTCTTACCGTCGCTCGTGACGATGTCCATCCCGATGTAGTGCTTCTCGAGATTCGGGTACTGGCTGGGCGAAATGACCTGAGTCTTGTCGCCGGGCAGCACGATGTCACCGCCCTGGTAGTTCTCGTGAACAGTCGGTTTGACGCTGGTTCCGCTGACCGCCGGTGATGTGTCCACATGGGCGAGAAAGCCGATCGTCGGCGCGGTCTGGCCGGTATCCAGATTCGACGGGATCGTGCCCGTCACATAGCCGTATTCGTCCGCGGCCGCATCGCTGACGCCGAGCGCCTTGAGCTCCTCGGTGAGCAGGTTGATAAGATCCCATTGCTTCTTGGTGCTCGGGTATGTATCCGAGTCCTCTTCGGATCGCGTATCGATCTGGACGTAGCGTCTAAACCGTTCCAGGACGGATTCCTTGGCGGGTTTGAGATTCATGGGAAACTCCTTTATACTGTT
>CBDVBZ010000152.1:0-7616 GCA_965372355.1 uncultured bacterium
CCTCAGAAGACGAGCGCCGCCGCCTCGCTCTCGGTGAAAGCCCGATTCGGTTCGTTGACGAGCTCGTCACATCGATGGGCGTCCGCACGGCGAGAGCACGACTTCCCCGGGGCGTGAGCTCAATTTTCGTGAACTCTCCGGAAACCGGGTGCCTCGTGGTCGTGGATGAAGATGCCAGTGTCGGGCGCCGCCGTCTCAACTACGCACACGGTATGGCCCACGCCCTGTTCGATCGCCACCTACCGTGGCGGGTGTGCGGCACAGGTGCGGAGATGGAGTTTCAAGAGGTGCGAGCCAACGCATTTGCGGGCGGTTTCCTGCTTCCCGAGCTCGGCGTGCGACGGTACCTCGAGACCTTGGGCAAAGAGACGCTTGGTCGATCGGGACCCGCGGTTCTTTCCGTCTACTTCGACGGAGAGCGCGGGAGCCAGCGCGGTAACAACTTGCGCATCGACGGACGTGCGCGCGAGGGTCGGCACCCAATCACCCTCTCGGACTTGACGCTGGTCGCTCACTACTATGGTGCGACTCGCACCCTGACTGCTCACCGCTTGCGAAACCTCCGGCTCCTGAGCGATGAACAGCTCGAAAGGTTCGAGCGAATGATCGATAGCGACACAGGTCGGGACGCACAGAAAACACTGGCGTTGAAGTCCGTAGCGTTCGAAACAGATTCTCTCCGTTCTCGACTGGCCGCGCTCGCGGCCGAAGCCTACAACCGCGAACTCATCGACAGGGACGCGTTCAACAATTTCGCCGATGTCGCCGGCGTCCCCACCCATAATCGCCCTAACTTGCTGGCGTTGAGTAGGCTCTGAGAGCATTTCTAGCCCAGCGATTATGCAACGACACAAGTACGGGGTGAGGTGTTTATACAGTATGGATAAAAGACCGGTTCTCAATAAGGACATCATCGAGTTATTGGACTCTTTGTACGCGGAATATCGAGATCATCTGACAGAAATCATGCAGCGCGGCGATGGAAACGCCATGACCGGATACAACGCCAAGGGCGACCGGCAGCGCCGGTTCGACGTCTTGATCGACGAGTGGGTGCGGGACCGGTTGACCCGGCGAGGCGTGGACGGAGTCCTCTTGTCCGAGGAGTTTGACGACGTCGAGTTAGGAGCCCCCGGTGGTGGCCATTGTTTCGTCGTCGATCCCGTGGACGGGTCCGATAACTACGCTCGCGGCCTGCCGTTGGCGGCTCTTTCGATCGCGGTGTTGCCGCGCAGTGCCCCGCTCGCGCCGGAAAACGTGGTTCACGCGGTGGTCGGTGACGTCGCGGAACCGAGCCCGATTCTCGCATCACGCGGCCAGGGTGCCCACCAAGATGGTCGCCGGTTGAAAACGTCTGGAGTGCGAAAGCTCCGTGACGCAGTGGTATCTTTCGAACTCAACCACTGGAGTCCGGACCGCGCCCTCGCGGAAACGCTACATGTCTGTGCCGGTGTGCGCACCTATGGCTGCGCGTCACGAGCCATGTGTCTCGTGGCCACGGGAGCTCTCGACGCACACGTCGACGTCCGGCGCCGACTGACACCTGAAAGTTTTTTAGCCGCATCACTTGTGGTTATGGAGGCGGGAGGCCAGGTGGTCCAGCTCGACGGCTTACCGCTGGGACCTTTCGGCGGCCTGCAGGACCGTACAACCCTGATCGCGGCGGCAACGCCCCATTTAGTGAAGGAGATTATCAATGCGATTGTTGTCTAGGAAGGACGATAACCGACAATGTTCGGAGCTAATAGCGGTGATCCTGGCGGCGGGAAATGGATATCGGCTGCAGAACGGCTCGAACATCATTCCCAAACCGCAGATCCGTGTAAGAGGCATTTCGCTGGCAGAGCGCTCCGTCGCCCAGCTTCGGGATGTGGGCATCAACCGGTTCGTGGTCGTGCTCGGCGCCAATGCGGGCTCCGTTCAAGCCCACTTTGAGCGTGTTGCGAAGCGGCGGTGCTGCACGATCGATTTCATCTTCGCAACGGACTGGTTACGGGGCAACGGATGCTCGGCTGCCGCAGCCGAGTCGCTTGTCGGGAACGAACCGTTCCTCTTGACCATGGTTGACCATCTACTATCGCGCGAGCTGATTCTGAAACTTCTCTCCGAGCCACCAGCGCAAGCAATCGCCTTGGCAGTTGATTACGACAAAACCTGTATTCTTGACGAAGCCGATCTGACGAAAGTTCGCATCGATGACAAGCATATTGCCGAAATCGGCAAAGATCTCAAGAAGTGGGACGCGGGTGACACAGGTCTCTTCTACTGCACGTCCGAGCTGTTCCGCGGTCTGTCCCGTGCGCGAGTACGAGGTCGCTTCTCCCTGACCGACGGCGTGCGCGAGTGTCTCACCGGCGGCGTGCGGGCGATCGACGTTACCGGTTGCCGATGGATCGACGTGGATACACATGAAGCCGTCCGCGAAGCAGTGGCCATGGTCGATGCGTCCCTGACGAAGGGCCGCGAAGACGGCCTCGTGTCGCAGTATTTGAACCGTCCGATCTCCCGCGCGTTATCGAAGGTTCTCTCAGGAACCTCGGTGTCACCCAACCAGATCTCCGTGGGGTGCTTCCTTCTGGGACTTCTCGGCGCGGGTGCACTGGCTCTCACCAACGTGTGGGCGTGGGTGGTCGGTGGGTTGCTCATTCAACTGGCATCCGTCGTTGACGGCTGCGACGGGGAGATCGCGCGAATCAAGCTTTTGCAAAGCTCCCGCGGTGCATGGCTGGACACGATGCTGGATCGTTATGCGGATCTAGCCGTCGGCATTGCCGTGACGTTCGCGGCATCCCGGCAGTACTCTGCACCGTGGATCTGGCCCGCGGGTCTGGTTGCAATCATGAGCTTCCTGCTTGCAAGCTATGTGACCAAGGAGTACGAACTGAGGTTCGGGAAACCGTATCCCAACAATCAACTCAACCGGTTGAAGCGGCGCGACCTACGAGTCCTCGTTATCGCTGTCGGAGCGCTACTGGCACAGCCTTTCCCAGCTCTGATCATGATCGGTGCACTGACACACTTGGTTGTTCTGTGGATCATGATCGACGTGTGGCGCAAAGCGGGACAGCCTGTCGTTCCCGAATCGCTCAATAACTTGAAAATACCGGGCGAAAGCGACGCACGATGGGAGGAAACCGAACTTGCGGGAGCTGCATCCCGGTCCTCGGAGTAGACCGCTCCTCCCGTGAATCATGCCGGGGCGCGACTCAACTTGTTTGTATACAATGGATTACGAAATGTCGCCCCCAAGTTGACGTCAAACGAACCGCCCGAGAATTTGCCGAGCCTCTTCTTGCGCCATAAGGCCCAAGAAGAGGCCGCCGCCGCCAAGTTGACGAGGTTTGATCGGAAATTGAGATGGCGTCCCCAACGGGACGTCGCTCGAACCCTCCTGAGTATAACAGAACTACAGCTTGAAGCGATAAAGGAGAGTGGGCCTCAGACCTATATAATTCAACAGCTTGAGCGGATGGTTGTCTGACCGCACGAACCCCTTGCCGGGTAGGGTTCAAACTTCGCGGCGAACGAGACAAAAAGGGGTACAATTACCAGACGGGTTACCTCTAACGGTCGAGTCATCGGGGTGCACCCCGACGGATGGCCTCGGTGTTACTCTGACTCGAATGGCGTCAGCCGTCTTGGGGTCTCCTCAAGCACCGACGAAACGTTTAAAACCTCTTTAAAGGATTTACCATGACCACAGTTGCAATCGTTGGCGCGGGAATGATGACCAAACCGATGGTCGACTACTTTATCGACCGCTGCGGCTACCACGTCATCGTCGCCAACCGCACCCTGTCGAAGGCCGAGAAACTCATCGCCGGACGCCCGGAGGGAAAAGCTATCCCCTGGTCGACCGAGCACCCGGAAGTGCTCGACGATGTGATGGCCGAAGCCGATCTCGCTATCAGCATGGTTCCCAAACCCGTTCACATCCACGTGGCTCGCGCCTGCCTTCGTCACGGCAAGCATATGCTCACGACGTCGTACGAGATCCTCGAACTCCTCGCCCTTGACGGCGAGGCCAAGGAGGCGGGCATCCTCATTCTCAACGAGCTGGGCGAGGTGCCCGGCATGGACCACTTCGGAACCCAACTCGTGCTGGACGAGGTCAAAGCCGAGAACGGACGTGTGATCAGCGTGAACTCTTATGGCAGCGGCCTGCCCGCGTTCGAGTTCAATCGTAATCCCTTCGGGTACAAATTCTCGTGGGATCCGCGCACCGTGTTCGTTGCCGCGCAGACGCCGGGCGCTTACCTGGTGAACGGCAAGAAAGTGCACGTCGATGGCGACAAGTTGTTCGAGCACTTCTGGCTGGTCGACATCGAGGGACTGGGAACGTTCGAGTCTTACCCCAACAAGGACGTGGAGAAGTACGTGAAGCCGTTCGGGCTTCCCGACGACGTGTCGTTCTACCGGGGGCTCCTTCGCTTCCCGGGCTACTGTAACAACATGCGGGCCATCGTTGCTCTGGGTCTCATGGAATCGGAGGATTCCCACGACCTCGCTGGAAAGACCTATCGCCAGCTCATGGCATCACTGGTGGACACGAGAGATGTGGGCAACGTGGAGCATGCCGTGGCCACCTATCTCGGTGTCAACCTCAACGCCGACATCATCCACAGCCTCAAGTGGCTCGGACTCTTCGACGACGCGCCCATTGCCATCGAACGTGGGGCCAACCTTGACGTGTTGTTGGACCGAATGCTGGCCAGAATGTCCTATGAACCGGATGAGCGCGACATGATCCTCCTGCACATCGACGTTCTCGCGGAGTTCCCTGGCGGCCGGCGCGAACGACGGCTGGCGACAATGCGCGTGGAAGGAATCCCCCACGGGGACTCGGCGATGTCACGTGCGGTCGCGCTGCCCGCCGCAATCGCCGCACGCATCGTTCTGGAGGGCGGGATACCGGATACCGGATGCCGGATGCCACCGACGCTCCCCACGTTGTATCGGCCCGCGCTGGAAGACCTGGCCTCGTTCGGGTATACATTTCAGCGCAAGACGCTTCGGGCTTGAGAACAGTTAAGAGTTCCTCGGCTCTTTGCACGAACGCTGGGCGGATGATGAGGACCAGAGAAACTCTCCGAAGAACGGAGCAGCGATTAGAAGACGGGATACCAACCGAAACCAATACACCGAGGGATAGCGTCCCCAACGGGACGTCGCTCGAACCATCCTGAGTATAACAGAACTACAACTTGAAGCGACAAAGGAGCGGAACCCGGCCCACGGATCAGAGGACGGATGGCTTCGTTTCGTAGAATGTCGGTGGTTCGTAGGTCCAACCCCGTTTCAGACGACGCTCCTCGCGAGCGATCATGATCCCCAGGTATCTTCCCACGAACGGCGTTATCAACCGCGATTTGAGGCCGAACTCGCGGTGAATCTCCTTGAGGGTGCTCGTGATCCTGGCCGACAAGGCCACGTTTGATCGAAACGACCGCTTCGCCGCCCACAGTGCTCCGGCAAGCGTCACGGGGAGATCGCGCGCCTCCCACGCGAACCGGCGACGGATTCGCAGGTTGGGATGGTTCTTGTATCGCTTCCATCCTTGGAGAACCGTGCGGGCGATCCGGAGAATGCTCGGTCCGTTCACAAAGAAGTCGCGACGGAACGCGTTGAGCAGGAACTCGGTTTCCTCGCCATCCCGGATGTGCGGGTGCCGGTAATTGAACTTGAACTGTCCGTGGATATCGGCATCCGGACACTCGTTGATGTCAACAAGCGTTCCACGATCCCCGTATTCCTTGTACAGAGGAGTGCCGGGAACAGCCGTGTAGAGCATGAACTGGTGGAACTCGGTATCGTGACTCACCGCGTAGTCGATCGCGGCGTCCATGTTTTCAAGTGTGTGCTCTTCGAGGCCGATGATCGTGGAACCGAGGACGCAGATTCCGTGTGCTTGCAAGGTGCGTACGAGTTCGCGCGTGTCCACTCCCCGGACCTTTGCGTACTGGGAGTTCTCCCCCTCAAGCCCCATCCAGACCCATGAGATTCCCAGACCGACGAGTTGCTCGATGGAATACGAGCGCAGCACCTTTGCCGAACTGAAGATGTACAGCGACCAGGCCTTGTTGTTTTCCACCATGAGATCCAGCAATCTGAGTGCGCGCTTTCGATGCAGCAGAAAGTTTTCGTCCATCACGAAGAACGACTTCACGTCCATAGCCTTTTCGCAGTCGCACATCACTTCGAAGAGTTCGTCACCGGTCTTGTAGAAGTCGATGAACTTACCTTTACCGCCAAACATTGCAGAAGTCGAACAGAAGTTGCATCCCATGGGACAGCCCACCGAGGGGATCAGGGCTGCAGTTTGTTCACCCGGTTTTTCCCTGAGCTTTACACCCATCGTGCGCGTGCCAATACCGGAGACGATGTGAGGATGACGGACCGGCTGGCTCGGATCCTGCGAAAGGAACTCTCGCATCCAGCGTATACCCTCGCCCATCACAATGTGGTCAGCGTCGATCTTTTCGTCCAGATTCGGGAGATTCGCGATGTGGCCACCGACGACGATTGTGGCCTCCGGAAGATGCTGGCGGATCACACTGCACATCTTCGTGACTTTTCCCACGTTGACTGCGATCGAACTGATCCCCACGATGTCGTACCGGTGGGTTCTGACTTCCTGCACAAAACGGTCGAGCGTAGGGAAGTCGAGCAGTGTGCACGGGGCATCGAGATTCGTCTGGATCATCATCAATCCCCATGAGCGGTGGTGCATCCGGAGCGAAAAGGCACGTTGCACGCGTGTCACCTGATTGTGGTAGAGCTCCATCGGGTTGATTGCTCGACTCCCGTACTCGTCGTCCTGCGCATAGGGACCGAACACACTGGTGAGCAGAACGCGGGCGTTCTTTCCCAGCGGGTGAAGGGGATGGGCGGTGGTGTCGTCCTTAACAGATTGAGTGCTTTCAGCCAACGTACCTACCTCCGGAAATGCACTGGATAATGACGGGAAGCGCGATCACGCCCTCGGGCAGCATTCGCACACTTGGGATCGAGACTATCAATATCTCGGGCAAAGTGTCAACGAACACCAGCGGTTCCTGCCTGAGAAACACGTTGCCAAAAGTGTGGTGAAAAACACCGTTGCCAGCAGCACAACCATGCCGGCGATACCCGCCCCGTGATGGAAATGGCGTCCCCGACGGAGCAGCGCTCGAACCCCGCCCATTCAACTAAACGAGGCTCAAGTCTCATAAATTCAACAGGTTGAACGGCTGGCGGCGCAGGACAACTCATGACAGCAGTGGTTCCTTGATACCGGATTCCGTCCTGAGCTGTCAGAACATTGATCCTCAACGGAGCGACGTTAGAATCGGCGAGCATCATTCTATTGCGCGCTCTCCCAGAGCCTCTCGTATCGCCGAGACGATTCGGAGACCGACTTCCGTTTCCTCGTCGACCACGACCCCCGCTCCTGCGTGCGTCAATTCCGAGGCGTATCGGTGATATCGGGAACGTGTGACAATAAGAGCCGTACGCCCCACGGCGCGTACTTGTGCGGTAATCTGCCTGGCTGTAGCCGGATCGGGCACCGTCACGGCGACGGCTTTCGCCGACGCCACTCCCACGCGCTGCAACAACTCCCACCGGGTCGCGTCGCC
>CBDVBZ010000153.1:0-7598 GCA_965372355.1 uncultured bacterium
TCGAGGGCCATCCCGCATTTTGGGCAAGCGCCAGCGTGCGCTTCGAGCACTTCGGGGTGCATCGGGCACGTGTAACGTGCGGATTGTGGCGTTACGCTAGTCATTTGAACTTGAGACCGTCCTGGTCCCGCTATTCGTCCTTCCCCGCGTGGGCCGCTGACTTCAACCGTCTTTCGGCGAGCCAGCAGTATAGAACAGGAACGGTAAGGACGCGAACCAACACAACCACCATACCGCCAAACGACGGAATCGCCATCGGGATCATGATGTCGGAACCGCGTCCGGTTGACGTCAACACAGGTATAAGCGCGAGAAGCGTCGTTGCGGACGTCATCATCGCCGGTCGGATACGTCGCAGACCCGCTTCGACGGTGGCGTCCCGTATTTCGGCGATCGTGGATGGTTTTCTACGTTGAAATACTTGCTTTAGGTACGTGCCGATGATGACACCGTCATCGGTTGCGATCCCAAAAAGCGCAAGGAAACCCACCCACACGGCCACTGAGAGGTTGTAGTTGCGAATCTGAAAGAGTTCACGCATGTCGACGCCGAACAGCGAGAAGTTCAGGAACCAGTCCTGAGCATAGAGCCATACCATGAGGAATCCGCCGGACCAGGCGATGAAGATCCCGGAAAACACGAGCAGCGTTGTTGACACGTGCTTGAACTGGAAGTAGATGATCAACATGATGATGACAAGTGCCAATGGGAGCACAACCATCAGCTTTTTCTCGGACCGCAGCTGGCTCTCATAGCTCCCCGCGAAGGCATAGCTAACTCCAGCCGGCAAATCGAATTCGCCACTTTCGATCTTTCCCTGCAAATACCTTTGCGCGTCTTCCACGACGTCGACTTCGGCGTAATCGGGTTTCTTATCGAAGATCACGTATCCAACGAGGAATGTATCTTCGGATTTAATGACCATCGGCCCGCGCACGAACGTGGTCTCCGAGAGTTCGGACAACGGTATTTGAGTCCCGTCAGGTGCAGGCACCAGGATTCTGCCCAGTTCCTCGATCGTGCTGCGCAACTCGCGCTGGTACCGGACGCGAACGGGATACCGCTCCCGGCCCTCGACAGTGGTCGTGAGGCGTTTGCCGCCGATTGCGACCTCGATAACGTCCTGTACTCCCTGAATGCGTATGCCGTAGCGGGCGATTGCTTCCCGGTCGATGTCGATTTCAAGATACGGTTTTCCAACGATGCGATCCGCTACAACGGCTGATGGTTCGATCGACGGCACCTCCTTGAGAAACTGCTCGATCTGCAACCCCACGCCCTCAATTGTCTCGAGATCAGGGCCCTTGACCTTTACGCCCATTGGCGCACGCATCCCGGACTGAAGCATGACAATGCGTGCTGCAATCGGCTGGAGCTTGGGGGCCGAAGTTGTCCCGGGTACCTTTCCCGCCTTGACGATCTCGTCCCAGATGTCATCGGGCGACTTGATGTGCTCTCGCCAGTTGCGATACGGGCGCCCTCGCCCATCCGGCACGAGCTCGCCGCGTTCATCACGCACGAACGCCCTTTTTTGTTTGTCATATTTGAACTTCAGACGGCGGCCGCTTTGATCGACGATGTACTCAGGTTTGTAATTGATAATCGTCTCAATCATAGAGATTGGCGCGGGATCGAGGGGCGAGTCCACTCTCCCCAGCTTGCCGACGACCGACTCGATCTCCGGAATAGCCGAGAACGCCTTGTCCTGTGTTTGAAGGACATCAAGTGCCTCACCGATCGATGCATGAGGCATCGTCGTCGGCATATACAGATACGAGCCCTCATCCAGGTCAGGCATGAACTCCTTGCCGAGTCCTGGAAAAGTGTGGTTCATCGCCACGTACGGCGATGTCGACCGTATGAAGCCCGGCATAAAGCCGAAGATGTTGTCGAATCCCCGCCAAACCGTCACGCCGAGCATGATGAGCACGACCGGAAACAGAAGAAAGGTCCGCTTGTTTCGCAAGCACCAGCGAAGAACGGGTTCATACCGCTTGATGAAGAACTGAACCAGAAACAACATTCCCCCGAGAAGGACCACCACGAAGAGGAAATTCGCAAATATGGCAACTCCCACCCCTAGCGGCAGCCAGTGACTCGCCAACAGCCACGCCACGATCAAGACGACGAGATAGTTGAATATCGCGGGCGTTCTTGCCTGGATGGCTCTCGGGACACGTCGCTTAAACTGCAAATACGCGGCAACAAGTATCAGTGCAACCCCGGTAAGCCAAAATGACCAGAACATCACCGCTATCGCGGCAAGCAATAGCCCCACGGGCCACAAACGCCTGGCGCCGATCGCTCGCCTGCTTCCCGCGAGCAAGAGATGTGCAGCGGGCGGCACGAGCGTCAGCGCAACAATGACGGACGCTATCAGCGCGAACGTCTTTGTGTACGCGAGCGGTTTGAATAGCTTGCCCTCCGCGGCCTGCAATGTGAACACGGGGAGAAACGATACAACGGTTGTCGCCACCGCGGTTAGAACCGCGCTCCCTACCTCAGACGTCGCGGCAAAAATGACGTCCCGCCGGTTGGCGCCCGGGGGAGCGCGATCGAGATGCTTCAGGATGTTTTCCGTGATCACAATCCCCATATCGACGATAGTGCCGATTGCAATGGCGATTCCCGACAGGGCGACAATATTAGCGTCCACCTTGAATAGCTTCATCGCAATGAACACCATCAGTACCGTCATGGGCAAAAGCCCTGAAATCAGCAGCGAGCTGCGCAGGTGCATGACCAACATGATGACGACGATAATCGTCACCAGGACCTCGTCAATCAGTGCTGTATTCAACGTGCCGAGCGTCTCGTAGATTAGCCCGCTTCGATCGTAAAACGGTACAATGGTCACCCGGGACACCCGGCCGTCCGGCAACGTCTTCTTCGGGAGCCCCGCGGAGATCTCATCGATCTTCTTTTTTACGTTTTTGATGGCTGCAAGTGGATTTTCACCGTAACGCACGACGACCACGCCACCAACGACCTCGGCACCGCCCTTATCCAGAGCGCCTCGACGAAGCGCCGGACCGATGGAGACACTCGCGACGTCCGATATTCGTATGGGGACGTTGCGAGTCTGCTTGATGACAGAGGTCTCGATGTCCGAGATATTCTGGATCAATCCCAGACCACGGATGACGTACTCAACCTTGTTGATCTCAATGGTACGCGCCCCGACGTCGACATTCGACATCTTGACCGCATTGAAAACCTGCGTGAGTGTAACGTCGTGAGCCCGCATCGCGTCGGGGTTGACATCGATCTGGTACTCCTGGACAAAACCGCCGACCGATGCCACCTCGGATACACCGTCGGCGGAGAGCAGCGCATAGCGGACCGTCCAGTCCTGGACGGTCCGGAGCTCGTGGAGGTCCCACCCACCGGTCGGGTTGCCGTCCTCGTCGCGGCCTTCGAGGGTATACCAAAAGACTTGACCGAGCGCCGTGGCATCGGGGCCGAGAGCTGGCTGGACTCCAACGGGCACCGTGCCCGGAGGCAGCGAATTCAATTTCTCCAGCACGCGACTCCGCGACCAGTAGAAGTCAACACCATCCTTGAAGATCACGTAGATGGTCGAGAACCCGAAGAAAGAGTAACTCCTGACCGTCTTCACCCCGGGGATGCCGAGGAGTGCGGTCGTCATGGGGTAGGTGATCTGGTCCTCGATGTCCTGAGGTGACCGGCCTTTCCACTCACTGAAAACGATTTGTTGGTTCTCGCCAATATCCGGGATGGCATCGACCGGCACCGGGTCCCGGGGTAACCCACCGATGTTCCAGTCAAAGGGGGCGACCATGATGCCCCATGCAACAATGACAATGGCGATCGTTCCCACGATGAGCTTGTTGTCGATGCAGTATCTGATCAACCGATCGAGAGGTGACAGATGAGTCGTATCAACCGTGCCCTTCTGATTCGCCATTATCTACCTCTTGCCTTCCACTGCCGATGCCAACGTCTCCTTGATCGAACCGCAGCGCAGCATCGACGCGCCATAGAAGGAATTCCACACGATGTCTTCTGTTTGAAGCCAATACGCGCCGTCACCGTCGCGAGCCATTGGACAATGGGTCAGGTAGTAGTTCTTCTTACCGGTATGGCGGAAGCTCCCGTGCAGTTCGATGGTCGCCTCTGACAGGTAGAAGAAGCCATCACGGGCCAGCGTGATATCCTTCGCGTTTGAGATCCTGCCAGCCTGCATGATCATCTTTTTTGACAACTCCATCCAGCGACCGTGACCCGATCGGGAGAACACGGACATGTCCACGTTCGCTGTGGCGGTTGAGAGATTTGCACCGGCCTTTTTGGCTCCGTCGAGGTCGTCCTTCGCCAACGCCATCTGGATATCGAAGTATGCGTTGTAGACGGGTGCCAGGGCCTCTCGCGCCTCGCTGTTCTCGTCGGATCGCTCAGGGGGAGCCTCCTCGCGAGTAGACTGGGCGTCAGTCGAAGTCGCGCCGTGTTGATGCCCTGCCGTGACGGCGCCTCCCGTTGGCGACATCATGCTGGGCTTGGCGTGGATTTGCAGTTCGCTGTCGATTTTGAAAGAGCCGTTTGAGACCACAAGTTCGCCTTCCTCGATGCCGGACTTCACAATATAGAAATCGCCGGCGCGAGGCCCCAGCACGATCTCACGGCCTTCAAACAGCGGTCCTTCGTCGCTGGGTATCTCGACATAAGCCACGGCGCGTCTGCCCGTGATGAGTGGTGCAGTTGCCGGAATGAGTAGCGGAGCGTCTTCACTGCCCAGCCGATTGCCAACATATCCGAGCGAAGCAGCCGGCACGAGATCCATGCCGCAGACATCGCACTTCCCCGGACCATCTTTGACGACCTCCGGATGCATCGGTGAGATCCACTTGTCGGCGAGGTACTCGTCAATAGTATTCCCGTCGCCGTCGATACGCGACTTCACAACGCCACGGACGAACATCCCCGGCTTTAGTCCGCGTTCCTTGTTTTCAACGATCGCCCGCACCCTGACGGTTCGTGTCTTCGGATCCACCAGGGGATCAATGAAGCTGATGATGGCCTCGAATCGCTCACCGGGAAAGGACGGCGACGTGAACTCCACGTGCTGGCCAAAACGCAACCAAGGGAGATCTGACTCGTATGCCTCGAGCATGACCCAGAGCTTACTGAGATCGGCAATCGTGTAGATCCGAGTGCCCGTCTTGACGTACATGCCCTCTTTGGCATCCTTATGGACAACAACACCTCCAATGGGAGCATAGATCGTTAAATGGTCGGACGTTTCATGCGTTGCCTCCAGGTGTTTGATCTGCTCGGCAGTAAGACCCCAGAGCCGAAGCTTGTCACGCACGGCCTCGAGTGTGGTCTGCGCAGTCGCCCGCAGCACACGGCTTGCCGCCTTCTCCAGGGCGGCGACAGCAGCGTGCGCCTGGATCAACTCCTCTTGCGCGGCCAGAAGCTCAGGGGAGTAAATACGAACCAAATGATCTCCCTTCCTGACCGTAATTCCCGTGAAATCAGCGAACAGTCGATCAAGTCTTCCCGGAACCCAGGCCGTTATGTAAGCCACGCTCGTTTCGTCATACGTGATCTTACCGACCATGCGAACCTCCGCCTCCGCGAACGCCCGTATAGCCGGCGTCGTCTGGATTCGCGCCAGTTGTTTGGCCGTCTCGGACAGTCGCAGCTGCCGCGGTCCGAGATCATCCCCGGAGCCCGAGTCCAGCGGTATCAGATCCATAAAACAGATGGGGCACTTGCCCTGCTTCGGGAGTTGGATCTGCGGGTGCATCGAGCACGTCCAGACTGTCGGCCCGGAGGAAGTACTTGCCGCATGATTTTGGGCAGCGTGCCCGATGACCGATGCCTCGTCACCACCCCCGAACAACAGCCCACCAAGGACAAAAGCCGCAACGGCGATGGCGGCCACGCCGATGACACCGCGTATTCCGCGAGGTGCGAAACCGCCGAGACCGGTCCGGATACTTTTATGTTCACTCATGATTTGACTCCTTATTATGTCGAACGGCGATCAAGCGGCGCGTCTAATGCCCTCTGAATGTCCACATGAGCCGCGCTACCTATCCGAATACACGCGTTTGTTTATCACTCGTCTCGGGCTACCGGGAGGGCCTTTCCGGCAACCATCTCAATCTCCGCCCGCTTGATGGCGAGAGTCGACCTCGACCGTTCGTATTGCAACTGGAAGTCAAGGAGCTGTCGCTGGGCATCGAGCAGATTGAGGAAGTCGGTTTTGCCCGCTTGATACGCGGTATAGTTGGCGTTGAGCGACTGTTCGGCTTTTGGGACGAGTCCGTCCCGGTACAAACCAGTTTTTCGCAGCGCGTCATCATATTCGAAGAGGATCCTTTCGGCGAACGCGTGCAGCCGGTTTTGGGCGTCAGCGTATCTGTTCTGCGCCTTGCGGTATTGAGCTTCAGCTTCCTGTTTCCTGGCCTTATTAGCACCGAACCATATGGGCAAGCTTACTCCGATGCTAGCCATCCACGCGTCTTTGCCGCTATCGGGGAGATTCGGGTTGACCGCCTCGCCGACATCGATGTAGTCAACACCGATAAAGAAGCTGGGCAGCGACAGTTTGCTCGCCAGCCTTTTAGCTGCATTCTCTTTGTCGATGAGGTGTAGCAGCGATTTCAAGTCTGGATTATTGGCGGCCACTTGAACGAGTATACTGTCATGATTGACTGTCACCTCTTCGATGGTGATCTCACTCGGAATGACCAGATCGACGCTGTCCGGTAAGTTCATTACCGCTCGAAGCCTGGCTATTAGGGGCTCTGACATGTCTTCAACGGTACTGAGTCGATCCTCGAGTTTGCCGAGTTCCACCTGCGCCTTGATCACATCGGGATGTTGTTTGAGAGCGACTCGATACTTCGCGCGTGCGACGGATTCCCAGAATGTGAGGAGCTCGAGGTTTTCCCGGGTAATGGCGATGTCGCGTCCGAGGTAGTAGTATTCATAGTACGCAGACTTCACCTGATAGAAGAGTCTTAGCTTCTCTGCCTCGAATTTTTGTTGGGCAGCATTCGCCGCCTCGAGTGTCATATCTTTCTTCGCGCCCAGTGTTCCGAACCATGGAAATGGCTGCCTCAGCCTGAACACCTGGTTCTGTGGTCCGACGCGCGTCTCCACATTTTCGATGAAGTACGTATACGACAACCATGGATTGGGCAGAGCCCCTGTGTACCCTGATCGTTCAAGGACGGACTTCCATTCGTAGAAGGCGGCTTTCAGTGCCGGACTCTGGCTGGCGGCGTAGGCGAGATAGTCTTGCAGCCGGGCTGTTGACGCATCGAGCCCAACCCCGTTCTCCGACGATTCATACGCCGTGGACAGAGAATCGGAAAGACGCCGGGAGGCACTGCGGTCCCCAGCCAGCGAGAGTCCATACGATACCGACACTGCCAGAAAAGCGACGGTCAACGACCGGATAGCACTGTTAAGTCCTATTGTTTTCATAAGTTCTTGAGACTCCTTCTCGATCTGAGACACCACAGTTCTTGAGGCTCCTTCTCGATCTGAGACACCACAGTTCTTGAGGCTCCTTCTCGATCTGAGACACCACAGTTCTTGAGGCTCCTTCTCGATCTGAGACA
>CBDVBZ010000154.1:0-7532 GCA_965372355.1 uncultured bacterium
GTACATGGGAGGAGAACGAAGAAGACGAGGTGAATAGCAAAAAATGTCTCGATGTTTGCCAACTACGCCGAGACGGCGCCCACGTGAGCACAAGCAGCAGTCGAGCGCGCGTCGCAACGTCAGAAATTATGCGGCGCAAAACCCGTCAATAGAAAAATGAACATTCGATGAACATTCGACGATTTTTTTGAAAGTGCTCTGTGCCGTGCAACTCCCGCGAGAGGGGATTACACGTGAAGGCATAAAACACGGCCCGCAATTGGCTTGGAGATCAGCCGCCAATCAAGTTACGATGTGCGCGCCCCACGGACCCCTGATCACGAAGGTTCGAGTCCGTGGTGGCGCACCGTTTTCTTTCTTGAGACGACCGCCGTCCGGTTTTCTGACCGTGATGACGCAGTCAACAAAAGGGGCTAGAATGAACGATACCGTGAGGCTTCTGATCAAAGGTGTTGTGTCGATTTGTGTGATGAGTTTGTGTGTTATGGCGGCGGTGTCCGCGTTTGCGCAGGATCAGGCCTCGGTGGATCAGCTCAAACAGGCGAACAACCCGCTGGCCGACATGAAGGCGTTCAACCTGC
This sequence comes from uncultured bacterium, assembly GCA_965372355.1. GTDB lineage: Bacteria > Krumholzibacteriota > Krumholzibacteriia > WVZY01 > WVZY01 > CBDVBZ01. The sequence goes on from CBDVBZ010000154.1 coordinate 582, forward strand.
AGAACTACTATGTGCCGGAGCTGTACGGGGTGCCAGATCGGACGTCGAACACGTTCTGGTTTCGAACTGTGTTCCCGATCCAGCGTTGGCTATTCCGGGCGTCTTTGCCGCTCAAGACCGCTCCAGTCGGGCTGAACGAGTCACAGTCGGGACTCGGCGACTTCAATATGTTTGGCGCGTACCTCGTGAAATCAGATCCGGACTTCAGCTTTGGCGTAGGACCGCTGCTGGTTCTGCCCACGGCTAATGAAGATGCGCTCGGTTCGGGCAAGGTCGAACTCGGCGCAGCGGTGGTTGCGTTCAACATGTCATCGGCCGTGCTCCAGTACGGCGGCCTTGTGACGTGGCAAGCATCTATCGCCGGTGACGATGCCCGTGGTGACACATCGCTGCTCGTTCTACAGCCGTTTGCGATGATGCAGCTGGGCAAAGGCGTGTATCTTCGCTCGGCGCCGCTCTGGGTCTTCAATCTGAGATCGGGTCACTACCACGTGCCGTTCAGCGTGGGTATCGGCAAGATCGTGAAGATCGAAAAAGTCGTATACAACGTCTTTCTGGAACCTCAGTGGACCGTGTTGCACAACGGTGTGGGGCAACCGGCGATGCAGGTCTTTGCCGGTATCAATATTCAGATTGCGAATTAGTGTTTGCACGCCCGGGCGTGCGTGTAGAGACGCGTGACTGAAATGTGTCAAACAGGGAGGCCGACTTGGAAACACCGACCGCAGACGAAGCCCTCGAACGGCTCAAGCAGGGAAACGAGCGTTTCCGGACCGATCGTACGGAAGGTCCCGGCCCGGTTAGCTCGCACCGCGAGAAACTCCTCAAAGGTCAACGCCCATTCGCCATCATTCTCGGTTGTTCCGACAGCCGGGTGCCTCCGTCGACCATATTCGACACCGGTCTCGGCGACCTGTTTGTCATACGAGTTGCGGGCAACATTGCCAACACGTCGAGCATCGCCAGCATCGAGTTCGCCGTGACGAACCTGGGGGTGAAGCTCGTCGTGGTTATGGCGCACCAGGATTGCGGTGCGGTGAACGCTGCGATCGAGGGCGGCGACTTTGGCAGGAACCTGAACCATGTGATAAACTACATCCAGCCGGCGCTGAAGCCGCCTGAACCGGACGCCGACATCGTGGTACGGCGCAACGCCCGAAATAGCGCGGAGCGGTTGATCGGCGAATCGGACGCCATACGTGCGGCAACTCAGACGGGCGACGTCAGAATTATGACCGCGCTCTTTCGCCTCTCCACCGGCGAGGTCGAGTTCGACTGATCGTGCCCCCATGGTCTCGCACGCTCGCTCGGTCGATTCGCTTCGGCGCTTCTGACAATTCACAGACTCAAAGACCACCAAGTATCCCCCTCCTGCGGGCAACCTTCGCAGGACGGCTGCGTAGTCCCTAAAGGAATGCGACGCCTGGGTTTGCGCTTCCGCAGCTCCTGATCCAAATCTCCTCGCGGGCGAAGCCGTCCTTTTGTCCGCACACCGATCAGACGGTGGACAAATGGCCGCGGTATCGAATGTCACGGGAGGATTCGGCAAATGAACCCCATGAATAGCAGGCACGTCTTCGTTTTTTTTCTGTTTTTGTTTGCATCCGCGGCGGGTGTTTGCCGGGCGCAGGGTGGCGCCGTCGAGTGGGGGGCCCACGAGTGGGTCCTGGTCAACGCACAGATCGACGAGCATCTCGGTCGCCAGGCGCTCACCGGCATGGCCTATATCCCGGGCAGCAACTTCCAGGATGGCGTGATCGAGTTCGATATCGCCGTCGATGGGGCCCGCGGTTATCCCGGTATCTCCTTTCGGGCAGCCAATCAATTCGAGTACGAGAGCTTCTATATCCGCCCGCACCAGCACAACCTCCCCGACGCGATGCAATACTGTCCGGTTTTCAAAGGCGTTTCGGGCTGGCAGCTCTACAACGGCGAGGGTTTTAACGCGCCGATGGCCATCCCCGCGAACGAGTGGATCCACGTCAAACTCGAGATCAAGGGTACCCAGGGTCGGGTCTTTGTCGGCGATGCCGCAGAACCCAACCTGGTCATCCATGAGCTAAAACACGGCGTTCAAAGCGGGCTGGTCGGTATCAGGTCACCCAAGAACGGCGCGGCCTACTTCTCGAACTTCGAGTTCCGCGCCGACGACGGTTTGCATTTCGATCCCGCGCCAGAGCCTGTGCAGCCTCTGGGGATCGTCAAGAACTGGGAGATCTCGCAGTCTTTTCAGATATCGGATGTTGACCGGGAAGCGTATCCGAGCCCCGAGGATCTCGACAGGGTCCAGTGGCAGACGGTGACGGCCGACGCTGAAGGCCTGGTCGATGTCGGTTTCTACGTGCCCCGAAGCCGGACCGGCGAGGCGGATTGCATCTACGCACGGACGTTTATCGAATCCGGCGAAGATGTGGTAAGGCAGTTTGCATTCGGCTACAGCGATGTTGTGAATGTTTTTGTCAACGGGGGAATCGTTTTCTCGGGCAACCGGATGTATAAGAGCCGTTCGGCGAGCTTTCTCGGTGCGATCGGCCGGGAAGACGCCGTCTTCTTGCCGCTGCAGAAAGGCCGGAACGAGCTGATGTTCGTCCTCTTCGAGGTTTTTGGTGGTTGGGGACTGATGGTGCAGGACAGGGAAGCCGATTATCTGGCAGACGGGGTCGGCAAGGTCTGGGAGAAGACACGCGATCTCAAATATCCCGAGTCCGTGGTGTACGACCGAAAGCGGGATATCCTCTACGTATCGAACTTCTTTGGTGGCCGCGGCGGCTTTATCTCGAAGATGACGATCGACGGAGACATCGAGACGCTAACGTGGGTACTCGGACTTGCCCGGCCAACGGGCATGGTCATCCACGGCGACATCCTCTATGCGATCGACCGTGTCAACCTGGTCGAGATCGACATCGAGTCCGGTGAGATCACTAACCGCTACCCGGCGCCCAACCCGGGGTTCATCAATGATGTCGTCGTCGACGCGTCGGACAATGTCTACATTTCTGACAACGACGGCAACAGGATCTGGAAATTCCGTGACGGGGGTTTCGAGGTCTGGCTCGATGGCGACGACTTGCTCGGCCCCAACGGGCTCTTGATCGACGGGGACAAGCTGCTCTACGGCAACACCGATGGTGACATCAAGATCGTCGACCTGGCGAGCAAACAGGTCCGCACGCTTACCAACATCGGTTGGGGCTCCAACATCGACGGATTCAAGTTGGATGGGAAAGGCAACTACCTGATCTCGGATTTCAACGGCCGGATCCTCCACGTCGACAAGACGGGCGATACGAAAGAGATCCTGAACCTGACGTCGTCGGGCACATACTGCGCTGACTTCGAGTACATCCCGGAGAAAGGTCTGCTCCTCGTCCCGACTCTGTACGATAACCGGGTCACGGCCTGGCGCTACCACGCCGGGGAATAGCATCGCCGCTGGCGTATCGCTAAGCCCACGGCGCCGGGCGGGCCGCCAGGACAACCCTCTGTCGCGTCAGCTGAGCAACATACAAACCTGTTTCGCCGGTTCCGGCTACACCGGGTCTAAGTCCACGTCGGCACCAGATTCAGATGTTCTTCGCGATCGTTGGACTCCGTTTTGAATTCGGTCCGCTGGAGATTGCGATCAGCGGGTTACTCGGATATGTCGTTTGGGTCGCGGTTTCCTGGGACCTGATTTGATGAGGCGTCTGGGGCGCCGGAGAAAGGGGGTGTCGAAACCCTATCTTATTGCATTATACTGGTGTGACTTGACTTTCCTGGCACGGGCAGGGAAGCATCGTCATAGGAATGCGTAGCGGCACCAGTCAAAGCGGTGAGATGTGAATGCTCTTTTTGGCACAACAGCCGGCGGGCCGTTGAGTCCTGGTGCCCTCGGCCGGTGGCTCGCAGGGTCCGGCACGCTACGGCTTGGCATCCTGATCGGCGCTGCGGTCACGCTGGTTAAGCTCCCGTTGCTCTTTATGACACTCGGTGAGCAAGACCAGGCCCGCCTGATCGTGGATGCGTTTGTGTATCTCTCCGATGGGCCGGAGACCTACCGGCGTTACGGTATTTTGACCAGTCCGTTGTGGACGCTTCCCCTGGCCGGCATCATGGCGGTCTTTGGTGCGGCCCGCATCGTGCTGCTGACGAACATCGGCGGGTGGCTCTGCGGCGGGTTGACGACGACGCTGACGTTTGTGCTGCTTCGGCAGCTGGGTGCCAGCCGGACCTGGGCGGCGGTCGGAGCGATTGGCTCGGGGTTGGTACCGGGGACGTTTTATCTCTCGCTCTACGGTTATCCGTCACAGTATGCGCTCCCGCTCCTGCTCGCCGCCGCGGTCGCGTTTGCCAAGGCTCTCGAGTCCGGGCGCGCCGGTTGGCTCGTTCTCGCGGGCGTCTTCTACTGCGGCGTTACCCTCATGAAGATCGATTTTGCCCTGGCGGGGACACTTCTGTTCTCCGTCGCGATTATCCGAAACCAGCTGCTCGACCGAAGAGCGTGGCTGCTTCCCGTATTCCCAATAGTTGCCCTTGTGGTCACGTACGTCGTGGGACGTGTGGCCATCAAGGGGCAGGATCTCTTTGGATTTCTTGGGCACGTCGGAGATGTGCACCCGTGGTCCGCCGAGAGACTGGTTGAATCGCACACATCGACCGTCTTCTACGCGGCGGGGTTTGGCACCCTGGCGCTTCTCATCGCCGCGGTGGTCATCGGGGTGACCCGGCGCGCCTCAAGAGCGGCTGTCATACGGATCACGATCGCCTGGCTCGTGGGTGCGCTGCCGTTGTTGCTGTTCTGGCTGGCCCGCCCACCCATGTCCACGCGGCACGCGATGCCGGCAGCGCTGATGACCGTGCTCGTTGCATCGCTTCTCGCGTCGCTTCTCTTGCCCCGCGCCCGGTATGTCGCGGTCGTTTGGCTCATCGCCGTCGTCGGTTTGAACTGGCCCTTTGGCAAACCGGACTTCGACTTCAATTACGAGCCCAGCGGCAACCTCGCGGGGGCGGTCTCGGTGAATCGCCGGGCCTTTGCCGTAGCCCATGACATTGCCCGCACCGTCGCGGAGCGCGACGAGAACACAAAGGTGATCATGGGTCACCCTGGACAAGGTGTGAGCACGTTAGGTGCCATCGATTTCATGCCGGTCATTCTTGTGGAAATGACCGCGCGTTCGCAATCGGCCCGGTTCATCGACGTGAAATGGGAGAAGATGGTGGCCTTCACCGCTGGGGACAGAAGGCAGACAAGAGTTTTCACATATGTGTTCCCCGATCGCGCCGCGAACCTGATCCGCGTGCGTCGAGCGGGATTCTACGCCCCCTGGCCGATCGATCTCACGCCGGTGACAAAGCACGGGATCAAGGTGATGACGTTCGACCCGGACGAGATGTTCCAGACCGCCGTGGGGGAGTACATGTGGCGGTAGCGGCATATTCCTGCTAAGATATAGACATCCAACTCCATTGTTTTCAACGCAGAACAACGAACGAGACGATTCCACCCGCTAACCCCGGAGTACCCGGTGGCAGACAAAGACAAGATCGCTTACTACGAAGAGCTCGGCGAGAAGTTCGAGGAGTACATGAGCGACTACGATGTCCAGCGCCGCCTCGACCTGATGTTTTCCACACTGATCGAGCGCAACGAGTTCGAGGGCCGGCGGGTGCTCGAGATCGGAAGCGGTACCGGGAGGATTTCTCGCGAGATCGTCGAAGCGGGCGCGGAGCTGACCATCCTCGATGTCGGTCCCAGGCTCGTAGGCGATGTCGCGGGTGGTGTGGGTTGCAGTGGCGTCGCGGGCGACGCGCTTCGCCTGCCGTTTGCGGAGGGTACGTTCGATGTGATTGTGAGCTCCGAGTGCATCGAGCACACCCTGGACCCATGGCTTGCGATCCGTGAGATGTGCCGCGTCTGCAGCCCCGGTGGCGCCGTTTGTCTGACAACGCCGAACAGACTGTGGTACCTGGCGATGAGGGCTTCTCAGAAAATGGGTCTGCGGGACTACGCCGGTATCGAGAACTGGCTCTATCCGCGTCAGGCCGCGGCGGTCATGAAGTCGCAGGGGATGACCGATATCACGATATCCGGTTGTCATCTGTGGCCGTTCCAGATCCGTTTTCTGCGGCCGGCACTCAAACGGGTCGACGCGCTGGGCAAGTGGCTGTACCCTTTTATGATCAACTTCGGCATCCTGAGCCGCAAGCGGTGATGATGTTATCGGCGGCGAGTGTGTTTCGGCACTCGCGCCAGGAGAGGGAAGACGTGTCCGAGACGTTTACGTTATCCGTCATATGCCCGTGCTACAACGAGGCGGATGTCATCGAGCTCTTTCACAACGAGCTCTGCGGCGTTCTGGACCCCCTCGATGGAGTCGATTACGAGATCGTCTATGTCGACGACGGGAGCTCGGACGCGACGCTCGATCGTCTCAACGCCCTCGCGAAGGCAAATCCGCGTATTCGCGTAGTATCCCTCTCGCGTAACTTCGGTCACCAGATCGCTCTGACAGCCGGGCTCGATTTTGCACGGGGCAACGCCGTTGTCATGATGGACACGGATCTTCAGCACCCACCGGAGCTCGTCCCGCAGATGATCGAAAAATGGCGGGAAGGATACGACATCGTCTCCGCGGTGAGACGCGAGACGGCGGGAGCGACATGGTTCAAGAATGCCACGTCGAAGAGTTTCTACTGGTTGCTCAACAAGCTGAGTCGCGTCGAGATACCGGAAGGTGTCGCCGACTTTACGCTGTTATCGGCTCGTGGTTATAAACAGCTGCGCGACATGCGGGAGCGCCATCGGTTTGTCCGCGGGATGATCTCATGGATGGGGTTCAACCGAACGTTCGTCTACTACGATGCGCGCGATCGTGCCGCCGGTGTCTCGAAATACACATTCCCAAGAATGCTGTCGATGGCCCTCGATGCGGTCGTCTCTTTCTCATCGACGCCGCTTCGTATCGCTAC
>CBDVBZ010000155.1:0-7328 GCA_965372355.1 uncultured bacterium
CCTCGCTCCCTTCATATACCGTTCTTCTACTCCGTTATCGGCGACAGTCTCTCGAAACGCGTGTATTCCTTTACAAAGGCCAGTTTGACGGTGCCGGTGGGCCCGTTACGTTGCTTCGCGATGTTCACCTCGGCGATTCCGGCATGCTCCGAGTCTTCGCCTTCGTAGAACTCCGGCCGGTATAGCATCAGTACCGTGTCTGCATCCTGCTCGATGGCTCCGCTCTCACGCAAATCGGAGAGCATCGGACGCCGGTCACCGCCGCGGGATTCAACGGCTCGCGACAGCTGGGAAAGGACAATGACGGGTATCTCGAGCTCTTTTGCCAGGGCCTTCAAGCCCCGCGAGATGGAGGATATCTGCTGCTGCCGGTTCTCGAAACGATCTGTGCTCGTCACCAGCTGAAGATAGTCGACAAAGATCGCACCAACATTGACCTCGGATTTGAGACGCCGGGCCTTGGCGCGAAGCTCCATCATCGTTATAGACGGCGAATCGTCGATATAGATCGGTGCCTCGCTGAGGTACCCCGCGACGATGGCCAGCTCGGCGAATTCCGAGCTCTTTATGTATCCCATCCTCAGGCGGTGCGAGTCGATTCTCGCCTCGGCGCAGAGCAAACGCATGACGAGCTGCTCGCTCGACATTTCGAGACTGAATACGCCAACGGGAATCTTCTCCTTGATGCTGAGATGCTGCGCGATGTTCAGCGCGAAGCTCGTCTTGCCCATCGATGGACGCCCGGCCACGATCACAAGCTCGGAGTTCTGAAAACCCGATGTGAGAGAATCCAGCTCGTCGAACGGGGTTGCCAAACCTGATACCGGTTGTTTGTTCTCGTAGAGTTTTTCGAGGTTCTCGAAACGCTCCTTTATGATCTTGCCGATTGGCTCGAACGTCTTGCGTATGCCGCGCTCCGACACCTCGAAGATCAACCGCTCCGCCTCATCGAGCACTTCTCTTGCATCGGTCGCACCAAGAAGCGCCTGCGTTGTGATATCTCCCGAAATCGTGATCAACCTTCTCAACAGATACTTGTCGAACACGGCTTTGGCGTAGTACTCGGCATTCGCCGCCGTGTGAACGTTGTCCATGATCGTCGTGAGATACGCCGGCCCGCCGATAGACTGATAGGTTCCCAATCGCTTGAGCTCCTCGGCGAGCGTTATCACGTCGATCGCTTCGCCCTTCTCGGACACGTTGAGCATGGCCTTGAAGATGTCCCGGTGCGCCTTCTTATAGAACGCCTCATCGGTCAGAAACTCGGTGACCACCGATATCGCGGCGTTGTCGAGGAGAACGGCGCCGATAACCGCCATCTCTGCGTCGACGGAGTGCGGCGGAACCTTGTCCTGTCGACCAACTGGTTGTGGATCTGGCAAAGCAACCTCACTCGTTGATGATGTCTCGAAGTCTTTTGAAGTCTTCCCACGCGCCTTTCTTGAGATTTGGGTTTCTCAACAGCGCGGCGGGGTGATAGGTCACAAGGACGGGTGTTTCGTGATAAGAGTTATCACTGTTGCGAAGCGCCGATAGCGATTCCTTTGTTTTCAGGAGCCAATGAGCAGCAACCCTGCCCAGTGCGCAGATAATACGCGGCTTGATCAGATCGATTTGCGCGGCGAGGTATTGCTCGCAGCAGCGAACTTCGCTCTCTTGCGGATCACGATTCTCCGGCGGACGGCACTTGACGATGTTTGTAATATAGACGTCGGCGCGCTCGAGATCGATTGCGGCAATCATCTTGGTAAGGAGTTGTCCGGAACGCCCCACAAACGGTTCCCCTTTTAGATCCTCTTCCCGTCCCGGCCCCTCACCAATAAACATCACCCTTGTCGCCGGGTTGCCTTTTCCAAACACGGTGTTCTTTCTGCCCTGGTGCAGATCGCACTCAGTGCACGCCCTGACTCGCGCGTCGAGCTCGAGCAACTGCTCTGCAACGGTAGCTGCGGAAGTTTGACTGTCCATGCGGTCTTCTTTGGCCCTTTCAGGATAGGCTGGGGCTTCCGAATCGTGCGATTTGCCTGTCTTGCTCGCCGGTGAATCGCCAAGGTATAGAGATTTTATACCCTTTCTCTGCAGCGTTTTTAAGTATGAAATAAGACTCGGAACGATTTCTTGTGGAAAATCTTTGGGACTTGTTGTCATCTTAGCACTTTCGGGAATCGATGAGACCGGAGATAACGCAAGGTTTGACGCTGGAGGCTTGAGCGGCCCTTTCTTCGCTACACGAGGATTTTCTGGAAGTCTTTCTCTTCTCGTGCCGCGGCCAGAATGAGATCGGCGATCTCCCTTTTGCTCTTCAAACCCGTCTCCGCCACCTTGCCTTTCCCATTGTAAATCGTAACAGCGTTCGTGTCATGTTCAAACGCCGCCCCATCTTCGAGCGGGTTGTTCACGACCAGCAGATCGCAGTTTTTTCTGGAGAGCTTCTCTTTGGCGTTCTGCTCGACATCTTCGGTCTCCAGAGCAAAACCGACGATGAATCGTTTTCCTTTCATCTTGCCGAGTGATTGAAGGATATCCTCTGTAGCCATTAACTCAATCGTCCAGCTGTCGCCTTTCTTCTTCTTGTGTGACAAGGGCGATGCGACTTTGTAGTCGGATACCGCTGCTGCCATCACGAGCACATCCGTTTCGACAAACGCAGTCTTGAGGGCGCCGGACATCTCGTCCGATGTCCGCACCTGTATGACTCGCACACCAACCGGTGGCGGCACAGCGACTCGCCCCACAACGACGGTCACCTGCGCTCCACGGTCCCTGGTGGCTTCCGCGATCGCAAAACCCATCCGACCTGACGAGCGGTTCGTGATCACACGCACGGGATCCAGATCCTCCTCCGTCCCGCCAACGCTTACGAGAACCCGCAGGTTCGCAAAGTCCGAAGAGTACAGCGCCTTGATGAATCCGAGAATCTCATCGGGTTCCGCCATTCGGCCTTCGGCCGCGTAGCCGCAGGCGAGATCGCCGCTGACCGGTGGGATGACCCGGTAGCCGCGCTGGCTGAGGATCCGGATGTTCTCCTGGGTCGCGGGGTTATTCCACATGACGTCGTTCATCGACGGCGCGAGAATCGTGGTGCCGTCATAGGCAGCGATGATCGTACTCAGCAGATCGTCGGCGCCACCGCCGACGATTTTAGAGAGAGTGTTCGCGGTCGTCGGAGCGACGATCACCAGATCGGGCCATTTGGCGAGATCGATGTGTTCGATCGGAGAGACGGTGCCCTTCTGGCCACCGGTATCGAACATTCGAATATGTACCGGGTTCTCCGAGAGCGCCTCGAACGTCAGCGGTGCCACGAACTGTTGAGCCGCCTCCGTCATGACCACCCTGACATCGGCCCCTTCGGTCTTGAGGAGCCTGAGAAGATATACCGATTTGTAGGCGGCGATTCCGCCGGTTATTCCCAGGAGTATTTTCTTCCCATCGAACTGGCGCTTCATGGATTTGAGATCTTTCAGTTGCGGATCGAGGCAGGAACGCTACTTCGTCTCTTCCTCCTCGAACGAGGCCTGCGGCTCGGGCTCGGCGTAGCCAAACTTCACTCGTCCGTCCAGCACCCTCCGGAGAGCCATCATCGTGGGCTTCTCCTCGAGCTCTCCCTGCGCACCCCGAATCAGCAGGGCGTTGATTCTCCGAGCCTCTTTGGCAATGACACGAACAGCCTCGTACTTGTTTGATATGATTCCCGTTAACTTCTCGATGAGTACTACGCTCGGCATGAGACCTCCTTGTCTCGATCAATCGGCGGGTCTGAAGCGCTGAACAAACGCTTCCTCGTAGCGACTGCGCCGGTGTCGTTCGGATCGAATAATCGCCAGCAAGTTGGCAACGGCGTCATCGAGCCGGTCGTTCACGACCACATAATCATACTGCGTCGCCATTTTGATCTCGCCCCAGGCGTTCTTCAGCCGCCGGGCGATTTCTATCGAATCATCTGCAGCTCGTCTTCGGATACGCGCCGCGAGCTCTTCCAATGACGGTGGTAAGATAAGTATCAGAACAGCCCCCGGAAAGGCCTTTTTCACGCTCGCGCCGCCCTGCACATCGATGTTCAACACGACGTCGCAGCCGTCGGCCAGCCGCGCGTCGACGAAGCCCCTGGGGCTGCCGTACAGATGGCCGTGGACTTCGGCCCACTCGATGAGCCCGTCCTTCTTGAGCTCCTCGAATTTCGCCGTGGACACGAAGTCGTACGCTTTTCCATCGACCTCGCTATTCCTCGGATCTCGCGTGGTCGCGGACACCGAGACGCGCAACAACGGATCCTCTTTTGCGATCTTTTCGACGATCGTCGTCTTGCCGACCCCTGCCGGACCGGAGATCACGATCGGAAACGCGTGTGTGACTCTCAAAACAATACTCCCGAGCCCAGGCGGTCCAGCCGCCCCAAACGATATCCATCGGACAGCGACGATTCCGGGAGGGGCTACTCGAGGTTTTGAACTTGCTCTCTAAGTCTTTCCGATTCTTCCTTCAGCGAGACCACATACTCAACCACTTCGGCATCGGAAGCCTTCGATGCGATCGTGGTCGATTCGCGATGCACTTCTTGCAGAAGATAGGTGAGTTTTTTCGAAACGGCTCCACCGCCGTCCATACAAGTCTTGATCTGCGCCATATGGCTTTTGAGCCGGATAATTTCTTCGGTGAAATCCAGCCGGTCGGCAAGCAGAGCGACCTCCGTAATCAATCGGTCCCGGTCCACTCGTGACCCCGCCATGATCTTTCCCACGCGCTCCTTGAGCGCCGTGCTGTGGCGGCTGACGACCTTTGGCGCGCGTTTCTCCACTTTCTTGATCAAACGATTAATCGCCGTTATGCGGCTCCGGATATCCGCTTCCAGCGCCTTGCCCTCGTCCTGACGCATCTTCGAACACGCCGTCACCGCTTGCTTCAGGCTCCTCGTGACCAGCGGCCAGAGTTCGTCTCCTTGTCTTTCCTGCTCCTGGAGATGAAAGACCTCGGGCAGCGTGGCCAGAGTGTTGATATCCAGCTCGGGGGCCAGTTTGTTCTTCGTAGCGAATTCCCGGAGCTGGGTCACATACTGTCGAACCAGCGGGACATTGATTCGCACATCGTACTCGGGTTGCTCGGATTCAGTCGTCACGGTGATGGATACTCTGCCGCGCCGGATCTTGTTTTTGATCAAATCCTTGATCTCGTGCTCGCGATGCGAGAGCGTCCTCGGCAGCTTGACAGTCAGATCAAAATACCGGTGGTTGACCGTACGGAGCTCGACTGCTACCCTTCCTGTTCTGTTGGAAGCTTCCCCTTGACCGAATCCGGTCATACTGACCAACATGGTATGACTCCTCATGGCTCGACACGTCGTTTTGCGCGCAATGTTAACGAAGGCACATCCGTTGTGTCAATGGTAAATGCACAGAATATAATAAGTTAATTCGTACACCCCGTTGTCGCGGGGTGTTAACCTGGTTAACGATGAATCATTTTCTACTGCATCTGCTCGTCAAAGAGATATCGGCCGGGTTGCGCGGACGCAAGATCCGCTCGATCAAACTGCTGCAACCCGTCGTCTCGATCGAGCTGGCGGAGCGCGGCAACCGTCGTTATCTCGTTGTCCTGCTGTCCACTCCGGGCCCCTATTGCTACTACGGTTCGAACGACCCGCTCGGGTCCGCCGGCACGGCCGTGCTCAGACGGGTCCACGGCGCGCGGGTTGCGGCACCCCCGGAGCATCCCCACGACCGCGAGATCCGCCTGGCGATTGACCGCTCCGGCGATACGAGCGTGTTGGCGATAAGCCTCTTTGGCAGCTCGGCGAAGGTCCGGGTACAGGCCCCCGACCACATCATCGAGTCGGTAGACCCGACAGAGTCCGGGATGGCGCTCCCCACGACCGGCCCTGGCCCCGTGCCGTTCGCCATCGTCGATTCATCGATCCTTGAAGGAGTCGCGCCGATGGAGGTGTCTCGTGTCGCGCCGGGCTTGGAGCCCGCGCTGGCCGAGTGTTTCGTTACAGATGACGGCACCATCGACAGCGCTGCGCTGTTTCGTTTTCGAGACGCCGTGCTGGCCGGTGGGTCGCCGTTCGCCCTTGCCAGCCACGGCAGACTCGGCCGGGTCACACCCATTCCCGCGAGCCCGCAGAGGGCCACGGAACTCGAGCACCGGTATGGACCGTTCGATTCTGCCGTCGAGGCGTGTGAGGCGATCGGCGAGGTTCTGATGCAAGGCGCCCGAGAGACGATACTGGACCGATTTCGCGGGGCGCTCACCCGGTATTTGAAGAAACGCACGCGGCTGCTGAAGAAGCTGGAGGATGATCTGAGGGCGGCTCGAGACCACGATATCGGGCGCAACGAGACAGATATTCTCGCCGCTTACCAGTCACAGATTCCACCCGGAGCCAGTGAGGTCGAGCTCCCCGATCTCTATGCGAAAGACAAAAAGAGAATCATACCGCTTGATCCATCCCTGCCGATCGGGACGCAGATTCAGAAACGGTACAAACACGCCACGAAGCTCGAGAGAAGCCGTGATGTTCTTGAGGAAAGGATTCACACGGTCGGCGCCGACATCTCCGAGATCACCGGGATAATCGATCGGGCGGGCAAGTCCGATGCATTCGACACGGCGCTCGTGCTATTGCAGGACACCTGCCGCCAGTACCGGTTGTTTCGTCAGGATCGTCGAAGCCAGCGCGAAGCCACCGTCGTCAAACAGCACCGTCGCTTCGATCTGGATGATCCGTGGTTTGTGCTGGTAGGGAGAAGCGATCAGGAAAACGACGAGATCACATTTCGCCTCTCCAGCCCCGATGATGTGTGGATGCACGCGCAGCAGGTGCCGGGTTCACACATCGTTCTGCGCTCCAGCGGAGCCACCGGAAACCCACCCGCGACCGTGCTGGAAGCCGCCGCTGCGATCGCCGCGTTCTACTCAAAGGCGCGTCACTCGAACCTCGTGCCGGTCATCTACACACACCGCAAGTACGTCCGCAAGTTCCGCGGGGCCAAGCCCGGCCAGGTGACGTGCGAACGCGAGAAGACCATCTTCGTCGAGCCGAAGCTCCCTAAGGAATAATTGCAGGAAGGGGCGCGAGTGAGGTCTTCCGCAGGACCCTTTCGCGGGAACCCTCTTTCAGAGGATAGGCGAGCGAGGATCCGCTGCCCCGGCCGCGGGGTCCTGCCTGTCCCCGGAGGGGGTCGTCGATTACCCAACAAGTGCTCGCAGGGCTCCGCTCTTGCGGGACGACGCCACCCGCAGCCGTAGCAGCTAGCCGCCTGTCCTGGAAGGGAACGAAGTGAAGCGAGGGTCCCGAGGAAGAGCCTCGCTCGCTCCCCCACAACCCGAAA
>CBDVBZ010000156.1:0-7281 GCA_965372355.1 uncultured bacterium
CGGTATCGGTTGCCGGGGGCCGGGGCTCGGATCACGAGGGTGGAATTCGTTGCTCGAAGGCTGAATTAATGGTAGCCTTCAGGTGACATGGGCGTCGACGAGGTAAAATAGCCCTAGTTTTTCCTTACAATGGGGCAGGACGTCAAGACGTATCTACTCCGGTCGCTCGATACATTTGCTCTGGCAACCAGTGTCCGCCTCCGCCAGTCTCGAGGACAGGTTTACGCTGCGTCTTCGCAGGAACACCCATGACAAAGGCCTCTTCGTTCAATTTCCAACGGAAGGATTTCGACATGTTGAGAAAGATCAGCTTTGCGATAACCGCGCTCTGTGTTTGCGCCGTTTTTCTGCCACCGGTCCTGGCGTTCGCCGACACGGTGACGAAGGATGAACTGGCGGACGCCATCGATACCTACGTCGAGAAGGAGAGCGAGCTCAAGGGCGGTTACTTCCTGGTTTTCGATCAGCACGCCAAAAAGCCACTCGTTCTGACACTGGACAAGGTGCACAGGGCGCGGCTGGCCAAGGTCGGAAAAGACCTCTACTTTGCGTGTGCCGATTTTGCGACCCCCGAGGGAAAGCTCTACGACCTCGATATCTTCATGAAGGGGAGCGACAAAGAGAGTCTCGTCGTCACGGAGATCTCCGTCCACAAGGAGGACGGCAAGGAGCGTTACACCTGGTTCGAGAAAGACGGAACCTGGCACAAGAAGCCACTCGAGGGAGAAGGCTCGGAAGAGCACCCTAAAGAACATCCCGAGGAACACCCCGAAGACAAGGACGAAGGATAACGAGGCCATCAATCGGGCTCGACGGCAGCGCGGCAATCGGCGCCAGCACGTTCGCCGCTCGATTACCATTCCGCACCCTTTATCATTCGTTCTTTGCGCGCAGCATCAGGGATAGACGAACTTGAAAACGTGGCTGCTCTTCGCGACAACGATTTGTGTAATGCTTACGCATTTGCGTCTGCCCGCCGCGGTGCCGGAATCGCTCGAAGAGCGCGTCGCGAAAGTGATTGGAAAACCCCGGTCGTTCACGCTGGTGTATCGATTCATGATCCGGGACGTGCCAGCCGGCGCAGAACGGATCGAAGCATGGATTCCCGTGCCCCGGACCGACGAACATCAAACCGTCGACGACGTCCTCGTGCCTGCTGAGTGGAGCTATCAGACGGTAATCGAAACCGATCACGACAATCGTTTTTTGCGCTTCGATTTCTCCGAACACGCACATCGCCGCCAATCGGCAATCGAAGTCGAAATCAGCTTCCGCGTTCATAGACACCCCGTCGAAGCGTTGAAAATGCCGTCTCATCCCGAAAAGTTACAACCCGGGTGCCTGGCGCGCTACCTGGGACCAAACCGGTTGATCCCACTGGAGGGACGACTGGCCGAGGAGGCGCAGGCAGTTGCCGGCGGAGAGCACGGTCCGCTTAGTAGAGCCCGGGCGCTGTATGACAACATCGTCGAGACGATGTTGTACGACAAGACCGGCACAGGGTGGGGGTTGGGCGATGCCCTCTACGCTTGTGACGCACGTAAAGGGAACTGCACTGACTTTCACTCGCTCTTCATCGGCGAAGCGAGATCGTTGGACATTCCCGCCAGATTTATCATGGGGATCTCCATCCCCGAAAACGCCACTGAAGGGAACATCCCGGGTTACCATTGCTGGGCGGAGTTCTACGTGGACGAGTACGGGTGGGTGCCTGTCGATGCATCCGAGGCGCACAAGCACCCGGAAAAACGAGCTGCTTTTTTTGGCGGCCTCGACGCCAATCGTGTCGCGTTCACCGTGGGGAGGGACATCCGGATTCCGGGCGCGGCGAGCAGCCCCCTCAACTACGTGATTTATCCACACGTCGAAATCGACGGGAAACTGCACGACGGGGTAAGAACCGAGTTTTCCTTCAGAGACTGAACGGCCGCGTAGCGAGTCTCGTCTCCGTATAAGGGCGGTATGTACGGCCTCGCTCGACAAACAAGGCAAGGCGCTAATTAGGTTGACTTTCCAAGACCCCCAAAAATGGCGAACAATAATAATAGAATCAACAATTGAACGACCCAGCCGATCACGCACACCCCAACAGCGCGCAGTGTGCTCTGATAGTCGAGCGCTTGTCTCACCGCGATGACCATGGCTACGAGCATCCAAACTGAGGCCACGAAGAACACAACCACTGCCAGCCCCGGGATAATGCCCAACACTCGAATCAACCCGGGGGAGCTCGAGAAGCCGATTGTTCGCAACAACTCGCCGTGGTCTGCTTGGGTCTGCGGCTCGGGAAGGAATCTCGTCCCAACAAAATAAGTAATGTAGGCCCAGACATACCATGCGAAAAGGGCCGCAATCGTCCCTGTAACAATCCCACCTACCCCCGCTCTTTCAAAGCTTCCTATCCCGGCGGCGATACTGGAAAGAACCACAACCCCCATGGCCTGGCCCAACGCCCCCCTGTCCGCCTCAACCTCTTCATAGACGTTTACATCGAGCTTCGCAGCGCGAATGATACGGTCAGTGAAACTGGCCATTGTACCTGTCCCTTCTATTTATCCCATTCACTCAGGTATCTTTGTACTTAAGCGGATTCCATCCTACCATATATCCCATACCTTTCGTTCTCCTACGCACCTTCATCTCGGCGCTGAGGTCGCTCCGTGCGTTAGCCCCGGAAAACCTCGCGTTACGTCATCAGCTCGATTTCCTAAAAACCCGTTTCCCTGAACGCTTAATTTACTCAACTATTTCGTCGAGACCACGGTTTTCGGGTCGGATGACATTAATGGAAGGGTCAGGCTTAGCCATCGGCGCCGCCCCGAGAAATAGAAAAAAACCACTGGGGCTTGACAAGTCGAGAGTTTGACACTATTGTACTAGTGCAAGTAGTACAACGCCGCCTGCAAGGAGTTGTCGTGATTTACGTCGAGATTGACACAGGAAGCCAGATTCCGATCTACGAACAAATCATGGACCAGATTCGAGCCCTGGTCCGAAAGGGTACCCTGCCCACCAATTCCCCGTTGCCGTCCGTCCGTCAGCTGGCCGCCGATCTCGAGGTCAATCCCAACACGGTGGCAAAGGCGTACAGCCTTCTCGAACGGGAAGGGCTTGTCAGAACCGCGCGGCGACGCGGGACCTTGATCGCGCCTTCCGCCAGAAACGTCGCGCACGAGACGGTGGCCAACCGGCTTGAAGAAGCGATCGATCGGGTCCTTGAAGCGGCCGCCAGCCTTGGTGTTGATCTCACCGAACTCGTGGAAGCCCTGGAACGCCACGGCCAGAAACGGAGAGATCAACGGTCGAAAAGGAGCTCAACATGAATTCCTCCGTTCTCGCACTTGTAGTCATCGGCCAGATTGCTGTTTTCCAGTTTGTTGCTGTCGCTTTTACCCGAAGCCTGTTTGCGGCATTGTTGGGGTATCCGTCCGATCCGCTGGCTGGAGAGTCCGCCACCTACCTGCGTAAAGCCAGTCGTTATCGCTTCATCCTCGGTGGCGTGCTCCTTGTGTTTGCGCTG
This sequence comes from uncultured bacterium, assembly GCA_965372355.1. Lineage (GTDB taxonomy): Bacteria > Krumholzibacteriota > Krumholzibacteriia > WVZY01 > WVZY01 > CBDVBZ01. The sequence continues at coordinate 3,521 of CBDVBZ010000156.1, forward strand.
GCGAGCCTAATTGGCCTCCCGGCGGATGCGACCACGCGAAAGCTCCTGCTCGCCGTTGTGTCCCTCACGTCTAGCGGGGCCTTCGCGTATGCATCGGTGAAGGATCGACGTGCAGTACGCTCAATGCGTAAAGCCCTCCCCGAGTCCGGCGTGAGGCGCGCATCGCTTCAACCGCGCGCCGTTTCCCACTGGTACGGCACGGCTTGGGAAATTTTGCCGATCGCAATCCTCCTCGCGACCGTCGTACTCACGATCACGCTCGGGCGCCGGCTTGGTTATATTACAACCAAGATGTGGGTCCTACAGATTCTTCAGGCTGCATTCGTGATCGGCGCCCTCGTCTACACCATCCGCCACGGCATTGCCGTCCCGAACGTGTCTTCGCGTCTTCCCATGCTTCGCGATCGGCCGGAGCTGGCGCTGGAGTTTGGTGAACGGCTCGCCGCCCGAGAGATGCAGTACTTCATGGTTGCGAAGATCGGCGTGACGTTGCTCCTCGGCGTGGGCACGGTTCACGTCGGGCTGGAAGCGCTCGAGCACTCGGCAGCGCCTCTGCTCAACGCGGCGAAGTGGGCGATCATCGGCCTGCTGCTTGCCCTGTTTACCGCCTTCGTCTTGCACATTGTGGCGCTGACAAGGCGTATGCAGAGTCAAATCCAGCAACACCCCCACGAAGCCGATACGAGGAGGTAACGAGTCATGGATTCTTGGAGGACCACCGGATCTTGTTCAACCCGAGCCATTGCTACGAATTCAGGAGGACGAGGATGAATCATCACCCTAGACAAAACCGTCGTTTGATCCGTCGCCTGCAGCGCTTTTCTCTCCGTCTCGCCGTCATGTTTGCGCTCCTTCCAATCTCAGTGTCGCGGGCCGGCGAGCTGGCGTACCCACTCAACGTTCTCGAAGACGTTGGAAGCTTCACTTTCTATGTGAACGAGGAGGTCCTGGTCCGGGGGAGCTTCGAGTGGCGAAAAGACGGAACGTTGAAGAGCAACTACACACTTACGGTGGCCGGTCAGGCCGCCTCGACAAGCATGGACATCACCGTAGACGACAGTGGGATCTGGACCGCGATCGACATGGAGGCGCCGACGGGACCCGTCCAAATCGTCCGGGAAGGCGATGTGGTGAAAATCACCAGCAGTGGCGGCACGAAGACGGTCAATCTCCGCCCCGGGACGATCCTGTTCGAGAACTTCACACCTTCGCTCATGAGTCAGGCGGTGATCGCCTTCGATCAGGAAGCTGGCGGCAAGCAGACCTTCCCGCTCTTCATCATACCCAGCGTTGTGATGGATGCCTCACTCGAGAGGCTCGAGACGGTGGAACGAAACGTCATGGGTTCCTGGCAGAGGTTCACTCTGTATCGCTACAGCTTGCCCGGTGTAGACGTCATCGTATGGGTGGATGAGGAGAATCGTGTTTGCTTTGGAGACGTCCCCGCTCAGCACGGGGCTTACGTACGGGATGGTTACGAGTCTCTGCAATCCAAGAAAGAACCGGATTCACTGATCTCACAGGCCGACTTCGAGGTCACGGTGGTACGGGACGTCGGCGTTCCAATGCGAGATGGGCTCCAACTCACGACCGATATCTACCGGCCTGATGCGAAGGGAACATTCCCGGTCATCCTTGTTCGGACGCCTTACAAGAAAGAGATGGATGAGCTTCAGGCAAAGTACTTCGCACGCCGGGGATATGTCTATGCCGTCCAGGACTGCCGCGGGCGTTTTTCGTCCCCGGGCGAGTGGGAGCCATTCTTCAACGAGCCTCGCGACGGCTACGATACGATCGAATGGCTGGCCGTTCAGCCCTGGTGCAACGGGAAAGTAGGAATGATCGGGGGGTCCTATCTCGGCTGGGTTCAGTGGTGGGCGGCCCGCGAAAACCCGCCGCATCTCGCTACGATCATTCCCAACGTCTCGCCGCCCGACCCCTACTTCAACATTCCATACGAGTATGGGGCCTTCTTCATGTGGGGAGCCATTTGGTGGGCCGACGTTCTCGAGAAGGAAGCGACCGCCGATATTACCGGCAAGGCCTTCAAGGAGATCATGGATAAGAAGTACGCGAAGCTCCTGCGTCACCTGCCGGTCATCGACTTAGACGAGATTGTTTTGGGAAAGAAAAACCGCTACTGGCGGGAGTGGATACGTCATCCCGACAACGACGAATACTGGGCTAGGGCGAGCTTCCTCGACCATCTAGCGGACGCCGACATTCCCGTCTACCACCAATCCGGCTGGTTCGACGGCGACGGCATCGGATCCAAGCTCAACTACGCGGCGATGGCCAAGCACGGCCACAAGAATCAGAAGCTCGTGCTGGGTCCGTGGGGCCACACGACAACGGCGACGCGCCGGGGTCCAAGAGAGACGGACTTCGGCCCCAGTGCCATCGTCGATCTCCAGCAGAGCTACTTGCGATGGTTCGATCGTTGGCTAAAAGGCATCGATAACGGTATCGACAAGGAGCCACTCGTGTCCCTCTTTGTCATGGGGACCAACAAGTGGCTGACCGGCGACACGTACCCCCTGCCCGAGACCAGATTCAGCAGATTCTACCTGGCAAGCAAAGGGAATGCGAATACCTCAGCCGGCGACGGATGGCTGGATACGTCAGCGCCGGCAGCAGGCGTCGCGGCGTTCGACGCGTACTCCTATGATCCTGATGATCCGACGCCCGATCCTTACTTTTACGTCGATCCACAGGATCTCCTCGAAGAGGAACAAGGAACGAAGAAGGACGTCTCGGTCGAGGAGGAACGACGCAGGCGGCTCGCCTATCACGCCGACGTCGATAGCGCGCGGACCGACATCCTGGTTTACGAAACGGCGCCTCTGGAAGAGCCGCTTACGATTGCCGGTCCCGTATCCACCGTTTTGTACGCGAGCTCTTCGGCGAAGGACACGGATTGGTTCGTTCGGCTCACCATGGTGGACGAGGAGGAAAACATCTTTCCCCTGGTTCAAGGCGTGATACGCGCCAGGTACCGTGAGTCCTTCGACACGCCAAAGAAGCTCAAGCCCGGTAAGGTCTATGAGTATCACATCGACTTGTGGCAAACGGGTATCACGGTTCCTAGGGGATCCAGGCTGCGCGTCGAGGTGTGTTCCGCTCGGTTCCCTACATTCTCGAGGAATCTCAACACCGGGGGCCATAACGAAACCGAAACCAAGTTTGTGACGGCGAAGCAGAAGGTCTATCACGACAGGGAGCATCCGTCGCACATTCTGTTACCCGTTATTCAGGATCCGGACTTCCGGGCGTCCCTCGGCGAATGAGGCTTGCAACTGCAGATTGTCTTCCGCGCGTGACTCAACGGATGAGCGTTATCTTGCGCGATACAATCACGCTTCCCGTTCTCACCCTGCAGAAGTAGACGCCCGATCGGGACGCCAGTCCGTCGTTATTGCGACCATCCCAGCGGAAGTGCATCAGTCTCTGGCTTGCATTTCCGGCGAAGAGATCGCGCACCTTGCCACCCCGCACGTCGTAAATCGTCACCTCAATCGGCCCCGTCGTCGGAAGCGACAGCATGATTTGCATGGACTGGCCGGTCTCAAGTGGATTGGGAAAAGCGCGGAGTGAAAATGACGGCACCTCGCCGCCCGGTTCGACGGCTGTGATCCGGTCGATGCCGAGGACAGCTCCAACCACGCGTGGATCCAACCGAGGAAAGAGATCCTCGCGATCTGACGAGAAGCCGCCGTGCTCCATGAAGTGCAGGTTGTAGTACGGGACGTCCACGGATGTGT
>CBDVBZ010000157.1:0-7242 GCA_965372355.1 uncultured bacterium
TGCCGGGGTGGTGTGGGAGGGGAAGCCGGAGCGATCCGGCTCCCCTATCCCGATTCTGAGCGGCGCGGCGGATCGCAAGAAAACCTGTAAGATATCGCGCCTACAACTCACTCACGTACACAACGCCCACTCGATACCCATTTGAGGAGGAAACAATGTCAAAACGTAAACTGTCCCTCATCGTTGCAACTGCCTTCCTGGCAATTAGTTCGGTGGCTTTTGCAGCGGCGACGCCCGGAAATCCCTGCAATCCGTGCAGCATGAAGGGCACCGTTTTCCACGTTAATGATCCGATGGGACGCAACACGGTCACCTTCAAGAGCGAGGCGCCTCTCGAGGATATCGTCGCTACGACGAGTGAAGTCACGGGAACGATCGTGTTCGATCCCAAGCATCCGGAAAACGGCGGCCATGCCGAGCTGACCGTGTCGGCGGTGGCCTTCAACACCGGTATTCCCTTGAGGGACGAACACCTGCGGGGCGCCGACTGGCTCAATTCGGCGAAGTACTCGCAGATCACGCTCAAGATCTCGAAGATCAAGGACATCAAGAAAGTGAAGTCATCGGGCACGACGGCGACATACGAGGTTTTCGTCCACGGTGAGCTTACGCTTCGTGGCAAGACACAGGCGATCAGCTTTCCAGCGCGGATCACGTATCTGGAGGAGAGCGAAGCGACCAAACAGAAGATGCCGGGTGATCTGCTCGCCGCCCGCGCGTCGTTCGAAGTTAGACTCGCCGACTTCGGGATCACGGGTCCCAAAGGAATGGATCTCGTCGGTAGCAAGGTTGGCGAAACCATCCAGATCGACGTCAGCCTGATGGGCAGCAGCGTATCTGCTTCCATGGCCGCCAATCCCTGCAACCCCTGCGGCGGCAAGGCAGCGATGAACCCTTGCAACCCCTGTGACGGCAAGGCAGCAAAGAACCCCTGTAACCCCTGCGGCGGGTAGTCGCGCCGCGACAACAGCGGGCGCGGACTCTCCCGAGGCCGTACCCATGAGACGCGCGTTCCGATAACAGGGGGAGCCCGAAGGACGGGTTCCCCCACGGACTGTGGAGGCAGGCGGCTCGAGTCAAGGCAACAACGACACAAGAATGCCTGGAGGTTCCACAATGGCTAGATTGACGAAAATCACATTTGTTGCAGCGGTGATGATCACCCTGGCCGCGCTGTTCACGTGGCAGCTCACCGGCGGCGATTACTACACCAAGTATGAGGTCGTAGAACAGGTTGAAAAAACACTGGATCCGGACGACCCCCTGGTCGCGGCAGGCTTCTACGAAGGCACGACGGCCACGGAAACGGTTGCGAGGAAGGACTTTCGTTTCGGGCTCTTACCCACCCCAAGCGGACTCCTCGACAAACATGTCGCATCGGTCGTGTCGATATCATCGCCTTTTTGGGTCCTCGGACTTGGACTCCTGTTTTTGAACCGCCGTGCGCTCGCCCGGAGCCGTTCGTAGACCCCCTCGATACACTTGCCCGTTTGTCACTGGCGGTTCACAGATCAGATTGTTAAACTAACGAGAACGAACGGATGTTCGTTCTTGTTGCCCCCAGGTTGCCTGTAGCGTTGGTGTGCCCCGACCCTCGCCGGATGCGGAAAGCAGGCGTTGCTTTATTTGCGGAGAGGTAGGAGGAGTATGAGGAATCTGATCGTATTGACAATCGCCGTCGCGTCGCTGTTCGCGGCTTTCCCCGTTGCGGCCGGCGAGGTCCATTGGCAAGAGCAGCCATCCTTCGATGACGTATTGAAGAAGGCCAAATCGGGCGACAAGTACGTCTTCATCGATTTCTATACCGTGTGGTGTAGCCCGTGCAAGATGATGGATAATGAAACGTACGTCGATGGTGACGTTGTCGCCTTTCTGAGTGACATGATCACCGTCAAGTACGATTCCGAAAAAGATGTCGGAATCGACGTATCCAAAAAGTTTCGCATCAACAACTGGCCGACCAGTGTCCTCCTGGGACCGGATGGCAAAGAGGTCGGGCGCCGTATCGGGTTTCTGGGTCCCGAGGATTTTCTCCAGCTGATGGGCGACTACAAAAAAGGTATTGGCACGATTGCGTACTACGAGAAGAAGCTCGAGGAGAACCCCAACGATCCCGTCGCGTGGAAAAAGATCGGCAACATGTACGGGGATATCAGAGAAGCAGAAAAGACCGAGAATGCACTGAACCGGTATCTCGAGCTCTCTCCGGATGCGAGCAACGATGAGGTGGCCGAGGTGCAGTATACGATCGGCGACGTCAACTACGACTCCGGGTCCTACGAGCAGGCGATTGTCGTCTTTGAGAAGTTTATCAAGCGCTTTCCAGACTCAGATTATCACGATCCTGCGACAACGCTTCTCGCTCGCTGCTACTATAAAACCGGTGACACCGACAAGTGCATCGCCACTTACATGACGTATGTAGACCGTCATCCCGAAGACCCGAGAGCGATGAACTCCTTTGCGTGGTTCTGCGCCTCGAACAAGGTCGGGCTCGACGAGGCGCTGCCGATCGCGCTCAAGATGGTTGACCTGGCCGAACGGGGTGCCGGGTATCTCGACACGCTGGCGGAGCTCTATTATGCGCGGGGCGAGTATGATCTGGCGATCGAGATCGGTGCGGAAGCGACGAAGAAGGAGCCGGGGGACAAGTATCTGACCGATCAGGTGGAGAAGTTCAAAAAAGCCAAAACGGAGGCGGGCACGAGCTCGCGGAGCTAGCGATCGCCAGCATTCCATGACAAAGAAAAAGAAGAAAAAGGGACAGCCGCCCAGCAAAACGCCGCGGCGTCGCACTCGGCCCCGGCTGAAGCGTCTCGTAGTGGGCTTGCTCGTGGCGCTGGCGGCCGTGGTGGTTGCCTGGTGGTTCTCGAGCCGCCCCGGCGCACCCCAACCCAGTGTCTTCGTCTTTATGCTCGATACCGTTCGCCGCGACGCGTTCGGCTGCTATGGTCATCCCGCCTCGCCGACTCCACACATCGACGCCCTTGCCGCCGAGGGTGTTCGTTTCGACCAGGCGGTATCGACATCCGGTTGGACGCTCCCCGCAATCGCCTCGTTCATGACGGGTACGTGGCCGACCATACACGGCGCGGTGGGCAGAGGCGTCACCCTGACGCCCATTCGCGAAGAGGTGCCCACGGCGGCCGAGGTACTCCGCGACAATGGGTTCGCAACGGTGGGCATCGCGAACGCTGCCTTTGTCAGCCCCATGGTGGGAATGGACAGGGGATTCGATGTCTTTGACCACCGCTACAGCTACAATTGGGATATGCGCCGCGCCGCGGAAACCATCGACACGGCGATCGACGAACTCCGTCGGCGACGTTCCAGTGCCGGCTTTTATTTTATTCATCTATTCGACCCGCATCTCGACTACAAACCACCCACCGAGTACGCCCTCAGGTACACGGGCGGCCGTCTCGACCCGCCGCTCCCCATCACATTGGAAACCGTGCTGGGTTTGCATTCCGGGGAGAACGGGGAAGACCCGCCGCTGCCCGCTGATGCGGACTACGTACGGGGTGTCTATCAGGGCGAGGTCAGCTTTGTCGACTCGCAGATCGGACGTTTCATCGACGAGTTGGTATCGCTCGGACTCTACGAAGAGGCCACCATCATTGTCACGGCCGACCACGGCGAGGAGTTCTGGGATCACGATGGCTTCGAGCACGGCCATACGCTTTACGACGAGCTGGTTCTCATACCCCTCGTCATCAAGTTTCCGGCGTCGATGGAGTTGACGGGGCGTGTCGTGACTCCTCAGGTCCGCCTGCTGGACGTGATGCCGACCGTGTTCGAGAATCTCAATGTCTCGAGCCCCGAGTCCTTTGTCGGGCAGTCACTGATGCCCGTGATTCGCGGTGAATCACGCGCGGATCGCAACGCTCTCTCTGAGAGCACGCTCTACGGTGCACCCCTCATCGCGTTTCGCGGGCCGAACTACAAGTTCATCATGGAACTCACCGAGGATGGTGAGGGGAACGGTGAGTTGTACGACTGGCGGGCGGATCCCCACGAGAAACGGGAGCTGTCGGAGGAACTGCCCGAGAAAGCGGCCGAGCTTCGGCAGGAGCTCGTCCGGACCTACCGCGAGCTTCTGATTGAGGCCAGCGAGATGTCGGAGACCCGACCGGTCGATCTGGGTCCCAAACGAATCGATCAATTGAGAAGCCTCGGATACATTCGATAAGCCCGTCGGTCCTGGCACGTAACTTGTACTATAATAGTGTGTTCGGCGATCCAATACAGCTTAAGAATTGCATTATAGCGGCGTCGACGGGAGTTGAGTGGTGAAATCCGTTATGCATCTTTGGGTTAGCATCTAGCTGTTCCTTCTCGATCAGTTCTTCCACCTCTTCTCCGCCTCAAGAGCCTGCGAAAAAAGCGTGGATATATCCCCAGGCGGTTCGGACGTTGCCCCAATCCTCTGCCGGGTCGCAAGTTCCCGCAACTTCGTGAGCCGGTGCCAGTCTAGGTTGCCGCGTGACTGGCGAATAGATTTATAAATTGTTCTCCGTTGAGTTATCCCCCATCGGGAGGCAAAGCTGTGGATAACAGCTTGGGCATTCTGGTATGGACCGCGCTTATTGCGGGCTCTGCCATGGCTCTCTTTCTCGCCCTTCGGGATGTTCTTGTCTGGTGTGTCGGCGTCATCGAGCGGATTCACGACACGGACAGGGAGGCACTGGAACATCGGTCGGTAGTACCAACGATTACCATCGCGGGCGATCGCTCCGGCGAAAAAGAGATATTGAAGACAAGTTAGACGGGTGATTTCGGCGCCGTCATCGAGCGAGCACTGTGGGTTGATGCCTTGCCAGTCGCCACAGCGTGCTCTATTGTGAGTGCCTGGGACCGGTTCGCGGAAAACCGCCAGGTCATTCACGCAGAGGTTGCCATGCCGAAATTTCCAGACTTCGCAGAGCGAACCAGTGATGTTACCGGTTCGGTGTTCGAGCAGTTCCGTTCGAGAACTCGCGGCAAAGGCAGCGACGTCGTCAGGCTTCATATCGGCGATTCGTACGCCGCGCCACCGTATGAGCTTCCGCTGGACCCGCCCTTTATGGAGTCGCACCCCGGATTCAATCGCTACACGGATACATTCGGTGTGCCCGCGCTCAGGGAGGCCCTCGCCGACAAGCTTCGCGACGAGAACGACCTCGATGTGACCCCCGGCAACATTATGATGACGACAGGAGCATGCAACGCGCTCGCGATCAGCATGCAGGGGCTCGTAAACCCGGGGGACGACGTGCTCTTGCTTACACCGTGCTGGCCGTTCTTCCGGGGGATGGTCAGTCTGGCAGGGGGTAGACCGATCGACGTACCGTTCTACACGCGCCTCTACGACGACCCGGACGAGGACATCGGCAGTCTCTTGTCGAAGCACACGACACCGAGCACGGTCGCCGTTTATCTCAACACGCCGAACAACCCCAGCGGCAAGGTTCTCTCCAGACACCAGCTCGAACAAGTCGCGGATTTCGTGCGGACAAAAAACCTCTGGCTCATCTCGGACGAGGCGTACGATGGAATGACATTCGACGAGCACACACACCTGTCCATCGGCAGTTTCGGCGGGATGTTCGAGCGGACACTATCGGTATTTACGTTCTCGAAGGTATACATGTTTTCGGGACTTCGACTGGGCTATGTCGTGGCCTCCCCGGAAATCCTTCAAACCATCAACAAGATCATGGTGCACCAGATGTACAGCCCCGCAACGGTGTCGCAGCAGATGATGGTGCAGCCGGTCAAAACGAGGTCCCGCTGGAGCGCGAAGTTCATCGAGGAGGTCCGCAATACCCGAGACATGTTTGTCGAGCGGTTGGGGATCTCACCGCAGGTACCGGAAGGGACGTACTATTTCTTCTTCCCCATAACGGGGTATCTGGCGGGTCGGGACTACGGAGAAGCGATCAACGCGTGTCTGGATGCAGGCGTTACGGTCGCACCGGGCGCGGATTTCGGTAGCGACTACGGTGAGTGGATCCGAATCTGTTTTGCGGGTGAGCCGCCCGACCGGATCGAGCTTGCTGCCGAGCGGCTCAACAGGATCTTTTCCGTGTGACGATTCTCGCCGGTACTAGGTCTCGCGCGTAAACCACGATGAGCAGTAGCCCTTGGGATTGATCGGTCCCTTGATCAACGTACAACCACCGCAGATCTCTCCACCCTCCGGTGGCGCCCAGAACTTACAGTTGTCGCAACGCTTGCCTTCTTCCGTGCTATGCGCAACGTACTTGAGTGTTTCGTTCCGCATGGTGAGTTCCGGCTGGGTAAGCCCCGAGACGTCCGCACAAGCGTCGGCGGAGGCGGGTTTCGTCGTAGTCTCCTGCGCCGTCGTTTGGGCCGGTTCCTCCTTGCCGCCGCAGCTCGCCAGGAGGGTGGCGCCAGCACCCGCGGCCAACCCCAAGAACGCGACGTGCAAGAACTCCTTTCGCGTCATGTCAGTTTTCATCACGATACCTTTCTTCGCTTCTTCTTGAATGGGTGGGAATGGCTTTGGCGTCCATTCTATTGACCCCGTGGGGAGCGGTCAAGGACACACAGGGCGGCTACTCGGAGCCATCCGAATTTCTTGAGGAATAGATATTGACGATTTGTCCCGGCGGACATATAGTTGGTAGTGACAAGTACATGATCTGGGGTTCCGTCCTTCGATGTGGAAGAGCAGCGAGATGACTAACTCATTATCTAACAAAGAGTTGAACGATCTGGAGCGTGATGCCGCCGACTTGCAGGAGGCGCTCAACGACCTGATCCGTGTCTATCAGTTTCGGGATCGCAAGCGCATTTGCTGTTTCGACGTGTCGGTCACGCAATGCTACGCGCTTAAGGAGCTCATCCGTCAGGGTCCCATGGCGCTGAGCCAGCTGGCGTCCGAACTCTACCTCGACGGAAGTACGGCCAGCCGTGTGATCGATTCGCTCGAGAGAAAGGGCTATGTGACCCGCTCCCAGGATCCGGAAGACGGTCGGGCGATCCGGCTGGAAGCCACGAAGGCCGGGTGTGGGCTCTATGGGGAGATCGAGGAAGACCTGTTGCGCGAACAAAAGGCGCTCCTCGCAGAGTTCGAGCCAGAGATTAGACAAGCCACGACCCGGTTGATCGCCCGGCTGGCCAGGGAGGCGGCGGCCCGGTTCTCCCGCCGGGACGGCCGCTGTTGCTGAGGCCACGCTCTTGTGCCGATGGAGCCCTTCCAGGACAAGCACTTCCGGGACAAGCACTTCCGGGACA
>CBDVBZ010000158.1:0-7231 GCA_965372355.1 uncultured bacterium
ATCCCGTCCAAAAGACCATCCGCGCGCACACCCATCAACTGGCGAACCACAACACTCGCGATGAGGGGTGACACAAAAACAAGGTTGTAGAAAAGCACCGCCAGCACGGTCTGAAACACGGTCAGATCCGCCTGGAGCATCTGGTCCACAGCGGCGAAGTATGGCAACGCACCGGGGAGCCCCACGATGACGAGCCCGGAGGCAAACGTAAATGCCTGCCAGGGTGTTACGTCCGGCGGTGCCGTGCGCTCCTTGCTCCGCCGCGCGGTCGCCATGCGCTGACCGATGACCAGCAACACGACGCCGATCGCGATCTGAAGCGCGAAGTCCAGCGTATCGGGATGCTTCCAGGCCCGGGTGAATTCCGCGTTCAAACGGGTGAAAACGGCGTCCAGCCCCGTGACGGCGAGCAAGCCCACGGCGGCGTACGTGACGAAGATACCCGCAATAAACGCCATGGCCCCGCTGAGCGCCCTGCGCCCGGCAAGGATCGTGGTGATGGGCACGATCGAGATCGGCACCATCGACGTACTGTCGAGAAGACTGATTGGAGTGAGAATGGCAAGGAGTGCGATCATATCATCTTGTTTCGCGGCAGCGTTAATGCAAACCCCGACAGTCTAGCACAACCGTGATATCTGCGCGCCGTTTTTAGACATATGGAAACAACCGAATGATACTGGTATATTTACACCATGTTTCGCTCGTTGCACCCAATCTCGATCCCCCCCGGACTCATTCTCGCGTGCGCTCTGGCATCCGCGATAGTGACAGGAGTCCTCACACCCGCCCACTCGCAGGAGGAATGGAGGGCGTCTGCCTACAAGGGCTGGACGGTAGTATCGATCGAGATTCAGGGGGTGGACAAAAAGATGGCCTCCGATCTCGAAAACGGTCTCGCCCTGGCGCTGTCCACTGGTTTCCTCAAATCGAAGGCCCCGATCTTCTATCCCCGGACGCTCAACGAGGATATCCGGCGGATCCTCCTGTTTCTCGCGAGGAATGGCTATCCCCACGCGCACGTCACGCCGAGCTTCGACCCCCACACACGGCACGAGCGGCTCCGCGTGGTTTTTGAGGTGAAACCGGGGCCGCCCGTGGTCATCGAGACCGCCTCCGTTAAGGGATTGCCACCCGCGCTGACCGACAAGGGGCTCGAGATCATCGAGTCCGACGCCGGCACCGTCTTCGTGGACGAGCGCGTCGAACGCATTTCGGTTGCCCTGGATTCCGTGTTGACGTACGCGGGCTACGCGAGGGCTGCGGTCACGTCGAGAGTGGAATGGCGAGACTCGACACACGTGGCGCTCCGTTTTGATGCCGAACCCGGGGCGGTCTACTACTTCGGGGATGTGATCGTTTTGGGAGCAAGCGATGACGTCGTTCCGCTCGTCAAGAAAACCGCGTCGATCAAGCGGGGGAACCGCTACACACCACAGGCGCTTTTCGACGCGCAGCGGAACCTCCGGATCCTCGGTCTGTTCAGACAGATCCGTCTCGAGCTTCGGGATGCAGAGCCCGATACACTGGACGTTGCGGCCCACATCGTGATGCACGAGCCCCGTTCGTTCGAAACATCGGTGCGCTACTGGACGGATGATGGTCTTAGCGGTGATACGCGCTGGACCCACCGCAACCTCTTCAAGCGGGGCCGTGGTTTGAAAGTCATTCTCTTTGGTTCCGTCGTGCGACAGATCGCCGAGGTGTCCTCCTGGTGGCCGGCCATCTTTTGGGCCCGAAGCCGCGGGGCCGTTTCGGTGGGGAGTGTGAGAGAGAACGAGGATGCATACGAATCGGTCAGCACCGGTATCGATCTTTCCCTGCGTCACGAGTTCACCGTGGGGAGAACCGTGCGGGCCGGGATCAGTCTGACCAACGAGAGCATCACCAGCAAATCACCGGACCCCGACGCCGTGCCGGAGGGGAGTGGGCGTCTCCTCGCACTGAGTTTCAGCTGGGATCGCTTCGCCGGCAACCACCCCATCGTCGCCACCGAGGGAACGGTGTGGAAGGGTCTGGTCGAGTGGGCGCCGCCGGGGAGCATCTCTCAGAACCAGTACATCCTCGGCTGGACAACGGGGATCGTGTACATACCCTTTCTTCCCCGCTCGGGGTTTGCCGCCCGTCTCACCGTGGGCCTGGGGGAACCGATCGGGACATCGACTGAGATCATACCGAACAAACGCTTCTACTCGGGCGGAGCGAACTCGATGCGTGGCTTCGAAAGACGGCAGCTCGGGCCTCTCGATGTGACCGGCGCCCCAATTGGTGGAAACTCAAAGCTGGAAGCCTTGCTCGAGTACCGGTTCCCGCTTCCCTGGCGTTTTCGCGGGACCCTGTTTGTGGATACGGGGCAGGTCTGGTCGCGGGAACCCGACCTGAACGAGCGAAAAATCGAAGTCGCCGTCGGTCCCGGTCTCTGGATCGACACACCGATCGGCCCCATCCGCGGCGATTACGGATATCGGTTGACGAACTGGGAGACATCCCAACCGCGCGCTGTATTCCACTTCTCTATTGGACCGGCGTTCTGACACTGGGAAGAACCATGACCTCGACGACACATGAAAATGGCGACGGACGACCCTTCCAGGATCCTTCCACGACAAGCAGGCGGACGGGGAGCCGCCGGACCCTTGAGTGGATTGGGCTCGTCGCTGGCGGGTTTGTGGCCGTACTCGTCGTCGTGCTGATCCTGCTGTCGTTCTCTGGGGTTAGAGAATCGCTGCTCTCGTTTGGGCTATCGCGCGTCAGTTCGGTTCTGCCAGGCGATCTTCGGGTCGGCCGAGCCACCTGGCCGTCGGCTGGCGCGATCGAGATCACCGATATCCAGTGGATTGACGACACCGACACTTTGCTGGCCGCCGAACAGCTGTCCTTGTCCATCGATATACTGCCCCTCATCAAACGTGACGTTGTTATCGAGAGCATCATCGCTCGAGAAATTGATATCGACATCCCGGCGATCACGAAACGTTTCCCGCCTGCGCGGGGAGAACCTGCGACGACCGGGGAGTCGTCGAGACCCGACTTCCCGCGCGAGGGCTCGCTCCCCGGGTTGCCCTCGTTTGCCGTTGGCCGTCTCGTGGTCACGTCCCCGTCGATACGGTTGGACGACGCGAGGGTGATCACCGGCATCGTCATCGACGGTAGTTGTGATTTCACCACGAACGCATCCCCTAGGATGTCTCTGAACGATCTGACCGTTCGCGGGCCTGACGATGCGTGGGGCATCGACTCTCTCGTGCTGGATCTCGATCTGGCAGAGGGCCGGGCGCAGGGTAGAGGAGCCGGGCGTTTGTCACCCGATATTCCGCTCCTTCTATCTATTGGATCGGATGCTCCAGATAGTGTGTCGATCATCATCACGGGAGCCGCCACCGCGCGTTCGCCGGATGCTCCCGGTCTTGACATCCGGGCGCGACTCGAGCGACGCGGTTTGACCGTTGAATCGATACGCTTCGACGCACGTATCACGACACCACACACATCGGATCTGTCGCGTGTGCCCCGGCTCGCCGCCCATGTCGAGACACTGCCCGAGCTCGACGGCATCACACTCACCGCGCGGGGATCCCTGCAGATGCACCCCGAGCTGGCGGCCCGCGTCACGTGTGACATTGGTGAGAACAGCTGGATCAAACAGGGCCACGCCGTCATCACTTATGACACGAACGCGCTGTCGATGGATGACGTCAGCCTCGAGTTGACCGATCTCTCATTGGACGCAGTCGCACGGGTCACCGCGGATTCCGTTTTGGCAACCGCCGAGGTCCGTCTCGATGGTCCCCGGTCACTGAGCGTGTTGCGCCCAGGCTTGGATCTTCCCGCCGGCCTCGTGGTGGATGTGGCTGCAAATGTGGCGCTCTCCAGAAGCCATCGCGAGATGATCGCGGCGATCGATGCGAGTGGTCGCACGGAGAGCTTTGCGATCGATCGACTTCTTATACGCTCGAACCTGTCTCTCGATGACGATGGCTTGTCATCGCTGACTTTTGTGCTGCGGACCATGGGTCTCGATATCGGCTTCGCGGCGGAGATCGGGCGCGCGCATGATATCGAGGTTCGGCTCACACCGATCCTGGTGTCGAACAAACCCATTGACCCCGCCAGGCTGCGGCAAACTCGGGCGCCGATGGCGCTGATCACGTACTCACCGACGACTCGTTCGATTGCCATTGAAGACCTTCACGTATCGGGCATTGCCGGGGACGTACGGTTAAGCGGCCAGGTGGATAGCGTCCTGGCCGGCCACTACGACGTGGCGTGTCTGTGGCATCGCCCGCCGGAGCTGCTCGTCCGCGCACTCGATCTGTCACCGGTGCAGGCCGACTCGTTGCGATCGATCTGGCCGGCCGGTGAAGCGTTCGAGCTGCGAATTGCCGGCGAGTCAACGGGTGGCGATTCACCAGCGACGAAGACGACCGGGCATTTCAGACTGCCCGGGCCACGAACGCTCGACGCAATCCTTCCCGAGTCGATTCATCTCGAGGATCTGGGCCCTCTGCGCGGAGAGTTTGTGATCGATACGCACACCCGGAGCGATGGCATCCATCTCGATGTGCTGGCGAATCTGGACTCCACCGGATGGATCGATTCGTCGTCGATTCACATCCGGCACGGTGGCGGCGTGACCGGGATTGACACGCTGAGCATCGCGACGGCGCAGATGATTATCCGTGCCCGGGGCGCCCTTGCGGAGAGCGGTTACACGCTCGACGCCAAAGTCGAGGTCGTCGACTCGTCGCTGATTCAGAGGTTTGCTCCGGATGCACCGAACATCCTGCTTACCGCGGAGGCGCGTCTCGCCGGGACGCGGGAACAACCCGACCTCGAGGGGACGATCGAGGCATCCATCGACGGAGACGGTTATCAGGCGCCGAGAGTGGTGGGCCAGTTCGAGCTGGTTGGGTGCGGCGCGGTCGTCTCGATCGATGCACCCGCGGGGTTGACGACGGAGCTTGTCAACCTCGACAGCGTGTCGATCGATTGCCGGTCGATGAACCCGACAGCCGGGGCCTTGCCCGCACGTATCACGCTGAGCGTGGGCGGCAGCGACCTCGAGTTCTTTCAGTCGTTCGTTGTGGACACGGTCGGGGGTCTGGATGTGATGGTGGATGCCTTCGATCTCGTCGCCGCCGGACAGGATCTCCGGGCAAACCGTCCGTTTCGGATCCTGCAAAGACCCGGCGGCCTCGCGATCGAAGACCTCGATCTGGCAGGCTCGATCGGCGAAGTGCGGATTGCCGGTACTCTGGGATCTCCGGCCACCGATATCGCTTGCGATGTCGCAATTGCTATCCCGGAACAGCCGCAGTCGCTCAATATCCCCGAACACCTGTGGCCGGAGCGGCTGGAGGTTCATCTCGGCGCCAAGGATCACGATCTCACCGCGCGTGCTCTTGTGGATGGTTTCTCTCTCGCGCACGGGCTTCGCTCGACGCTCGAGGTTAACCTTCACGGGGGTGCCGACAGCATTGGCTGCCAGGTGTTGATTGCCGATGAGGAGACATCGCTTCTCGACGCCAGCGTCGTTCTACCCGCATCGGTAACGGTCTATCCACCCGCGCTGTCCTTGCAGGAGGGCCCGCTCTCGGTCGATGCGGACATCCGTGCGTTCCCGTTGGCTGTGTATTTTCTCGGCGACGCCACCGAGATACCGGAGGACGTCGTGGCCCGCGTGAGCGGAAGGATCACGATCGGTGGCACAACGGAGTCCCCGACCGGTCATGCGAATGTCACGCTGACGTTCCCCGATTGGCCAAAGGTATCCGTGTACGAACTTGCCCTCGAAGCGAAGCTCGGCTCCGCACCCAACGTCGACCCGTCCTCGACGGCCGCGCACGGCGATCTTCTCTCTCGCGCTGCGAAGGAACTCGGCGACGCGTCGACGAGCAATCTGATCGCCGCGCTGTCACTCCGAGAGAACGGTAACTCGGTGCTTTTTGGCGCTATCGGGCACCCGATGACGCTCTCGTTTCATCCTTTTGAAGTGAGCACACCGGGGGGGGAGCCATTGCGGGCGATACTCCGGTCACAGGAGCTCCCCTGCGAGAAGTTCGATCCGATACTGCCCAGCGACATCAGTCTGGAGGGGGTGTGCAAAATCGACTTCACCGCTGAGGGCCCGGCCGACAACCCGGCGCTCGACGGGCGGTTCGACATGAGGGATTTCAGAGTGTCGGTTGCCGGGCAGGCAGAAGTTCTGGCGCAGGGTGCCATTGAGATCGGGGGAACGGCGGCTGCCCCGACCGTGAGAGGGGACATCACGATCAAGAACGGACTGATTGTGGTCCCGGAAGACATGCAGCAACTTCACCCTGTCGAGGGCGACGCCCTACTGCTGTCCGACGCCGACAGCATTGGGATGTCCGACGACGCCACAACGCCGGATTCCCTTGCCATACCCTCTCAGCCATCCGAAGGCGACGACATCGACCAGATCGATATCAAGATTGCTATCCCGTCACAGTTCTTTGTGCGGGGCCGCGGGCTCGACCTCGAGCTCGCCGGAGATCTGAACATCCGCAAGACGGGCGCCAAACCCACCGTCACCGGTGAGCTACGCGCGATACAAGGCAATCTCGTCCTTCTTGGACGGAGCCTGCGCCTGGAGCGCGGGACGGTGACGTTTCTCGGACAAGACGAGATCAACCCCGAGTTTGATGTCGCGCTCTCCACGCGAGTCGGTGACACGTTGATCAAAATTATTGTCGCGGGCACCGCGCAGAAACCAAGGATGATCCTCACTTCCGAGCCGGATATGCGGGAAGGCGACATCATCTCCGTCCTGCTTTTCGGTACGACGTTCAATGATCTGAGCGACGACCAGGCGGGGCTAGTTCAGAGCCGCGCAACGGAGATGGCGGCAGCTCTGGGTGCCGCACAGCTCCAGAAGAACCTCACCGGTGTCGATGTCGTGTCCTTCCGCGGAGCCGATGCGCAGGACAAGAGCGGTACACTCCAGTTCGGCAAGTACCTGAGTCCCAACGTTCTGCTGAGCTATGTCTACGCACTGGAGGACCAGACGGGGTCATTCGTCAGCCTGGAGTATTTCTTGAAAGGAAATTTTAAGGTCGACACGGTCTACGGACGGCGAAACCAGACCGGCCTGGGCTTCGGCTGGATGAAAGACTACTAGGGAGCAAGTGAGGCTCTTCCTCGAGCCCTCGCTCCACTAGTCGCGTCCGGGCTGAGGGTCCTTCTCAGGACCCCAGCGAAAAACCGATAT
>CBDVBZ010000159.1:0-7223 GCA_965372355.1 uncultured bacterium
TTGATCCAGGAGGTTGTCGGGTCCAGAGTGGGGAAATATTTCTTCCCCGCATTCGCCGGGGTCGCCTACAACAACAATGAGTTCCGTTGGTCGGCAAGAATTAAACGTGAGGACGGGCTCGTCCGGATGGTGCCCGGTCTGGGAACCCGCGCCGTTGACCGGCTGAGCGATGATTACCCTGTGCTTTTGGCTCCAGGGCAGCCTGGGCTGCGGGTCAACGTCACATCGGACGAGGTAGCCCGGTATTCACCAAATAAGATGGACGTGATCAACCTTGAGGCGAATGCGTTCGAGACCGTCGAAGTCGGAAAGCTGATTGAGGAATACGGTGACGATTACCCGATGGTGAAGCAAATCGTTTCCATCATAGAGGGTGACCGGGTCCGGCGACCGGTGGGACTCGAACCGGAGTGGGGCAAAGACGAGGTTGTAGTGACGTTTCAGGGGCTCTTTGCCGACACGAACTTTGTCTCACAGATCCGTACGCTGATGGATCTGCTTCTGCAAACATTCAACGCGCCGGTTGATATCGAGTTTGCGCACGACGGCAAGGATTTCTATCTGCTTCAGTGTCGCGCGCAGAGCTACAGAGAACAATACGGCCCGGTTGCGATTCCCCGTAATTTGCCCAGGGACAAAGTCGTCTTTTCCGCCAACCGATACGTTTCGAACGGATACGTACCGGACATTTCCCACATCGTCTACGTCGATCCAGAGAGCTATGGCAAAATCGATGATTTTCAGGTGCTCAAGCAGATCGGGCGGGTAGTCGGAAGGCTTAACACATTGTTGCCAAAACGCCAGTTCATCCTGCTGGGCCCGGGAAGATGGGGCAGCCGGGGAGATATAAAGCTCGGTGTGGATGTGACTTACTCCGATATCAACAACACGGCGGTTTTGCTCGAGATCGCGAAACAGAAGGGCAAGTACCTTCCCGAACTTTCATTTGGAACCCATTTCTTTCAAGATCTCGTCGAGGCGGATATACGATACATCCCGTTGTATCCCGACGAACCCGATGTAATCTTCAACGAGTCATTTCTCAAAGGGTCACGAAACACGCTTCCTGATATTGCTCCGGAGTTCTCGCATCTTGCGGAAATCGTCCAGGTCATCGATGTTCCGCAACAGACGAACGGCCAGGTTCTCCGCGTTTTGTTGAATGCCGATCTCGACGAAGCCGTCGGGATTCTTGACCTCCCGGATCAGGGTGACAGAATCGAGTCTTTCGAGTCTTTTAGAATCGAGGCGTCGCCCGAGGAACACTGGCGATGGCGCTGCCGGATGGCTGAAAAGATCGCCGCAAACCTCGACCCCAAACGTTTCGGTGTAAAAGCCTTTTACCTGTTTGGAAGCACAAAGAATGCAACCGCTAGACCCGGGAGCGATCTGGATATCATAATCCATTTGGGCGGGGACGACCGCCAGAAAAAGGACCTGTCTTTGTGGCTCGATGGGTGGAGTCGTTCGCTCGCTGAAGTCAACCATCTCCGAACCGGATACGAGGTGGAAAGGCTCCTCGACATCCACTATGTGACGGACGAAGATATCAAAAACAAAACGAGTTTTGCATCCAAGATAAACGCCGTTACCGATGCAGCTCGCCCGCTGGCCCTCGGGGGCGACGTCGGGTTCGATGAATGCAGGTGAGTCTCACCGGTTGAGTTTCTTCACGTTACGCCATGTCCTGAGACATCGCGGGCCTCACGGGTTCAGGAGACGCGTTTGTTTGCCGACCGAGAGACGATCTTGTAGAACGGATAGGCGAAGCGCGGAATGAGTCCGCGCGGGTATCGGAGCATTCCCTCGAATCCAAGCTTTTGGGGCTGATCGGCGTCCCTTGGCCAGTACACTGTACCCAACAGCCAGTCCCAGACGCTCAGCACGATGCCGAAATTTTGTCCGCCCTTGCCGTGAAGTTCCACGTCGTGGTGCCATACATGCATCATGGGTGAGTTGAACACGAAGCGAAGCGGCCCCCAGTCGACGCGGATGTTGGCATGGTTGAGATCCTGAACGAGCGTGCCGAATACCGCAATAACAAGCAGGACGCGCCAGTCCACTCCCAGGACAACGAGCGGCAGATAGGAGAGCGTCTTGTAGACGACGACCTCGCCCCAGTGGAACCGAAAGTTCCCGATCCAGTCGAGTTCCTCGATGCTGTGGTGGAGCTTGTGGAATTCCCACAGCCACGGTGTGCGGTGGAGCAGCCGGTGGATGTTCCACTCTAAGAAATCTTTGAGCAGAAAAAACGTGATTGCCTGAAGCCACAAGGGAGTGCCGCGCATCAGGGCCAGCGATTCCGGCACCGGAAGCCCGGCCTCGGAAAACACGGCGTTCACGCCTTGCACCAGGTGCCCGGTCACCATCGAGAGTATGAGTCCGAGATAGTGCCCGTTAAATATCAGCCAGAACAGGTCCTGTCCGATCCCTTTGCGCAGTATTTTCTGGTTTTTGCGCCAGGTGAATAGGCGTTCAAGTACGAAAACGATCAAAGAAACGCCCACCAACCAAAAGTAGTACTGTGCGTAGATCACTGATATCTCCTCCGCCCCCTTTCTATCCGGGCCCCTCCCAAGAATCCCATCCACATTGATATTATTGCACTTAGGGGGTTTCTCTCAAAGCGCCAACATAATGAGAAGTGCTGCCTGGTGGCGCTTCTCGCTGCCGCGGCCGCCCTTCCTCTCATGCCATGGCCTCTCGTATCTTTTTCCGGATCGCTTCCTTGTCAGGTACGCCGGCGAAACCGGAGCTTGTCTTATACACACGGCAGCGAAGGCTGTACTGGTCATCGTCCTCGGGTGGCGTGACATCCTCTCCATCGACGCGGATGGTCGGTGAGCCGGGGAATTTCACCCGCTGGGCGGTGGCCTCGTCCGGGACATCGACGTGCTCGACCCTGGCTTCGACGCCGATCTCCACCAGCACCTCACGGACGGCGCGATCGGCTGGCTCGTGATTGGGACACCCCTCGAAGTACAGGATCTCGATCTTCACTTCAGCTCCTCCTTCTCGATGCAATCGAGGATCGGACACTCGCGGGTGGGTTGCCGTTCCTCGCAGGCCGTGACGAGTCGTTCCAGCGATAGCCGGATGGTTTGCAGGGCCCGGATTCGCTCCTCGACATCAGCGATTTTCGACTCGGCCATCGCTTTGACTTCCCGGCAAGAGCCGATCGGATCCACCCGCATGGAGAGCAAGTCGCGGATCTCCTTCAACGAGAATCCCAGGCCCTTGGCGGTGCGGATGAATCGGATTCGTGCCACGGTCTCCAGTGGATAGGTACGATACCCTGAAGGGCGCCGGGGCGGATTTTCGATAAGCCCCTCCCGCTCATAGAAGCGGATGGTCTCGACTCCGACTGCGGCCTCTTTCGCGGCCCTTCCGATCGTGAGAGTCTCCATAGATCCTCCTTCATGGACAACATTGACCCTGTAGTATACTACAGGGTCAAGGGGTTGTGATCGCGGCATCCCAAGGCGATCATTCAGGACTTATGCCACAAGGCTCGCAAGTTCTTAAATTGCTTGGGGTTTTCTTTGATTCAGGTGGGCAAGTCGGGCTTTGGTTAGATCCAACCCGAGGAACCAATCTTTGTACACCCCCCAATGGCCTCCATATTGAGGCCTTCTCAGCAAGAACCCACCAGAATAGGGAGGAAACGACGTTCAGAAACGTCAGATTGATCGTTGCGACTTTGGTGGCAGTGATTCTGATGTCCAGCACGTTGGCGTTGGCGAAGGATGAAATCATCCACGATGCCGTCCTATGCGTGCTTTTGCCGGTGGCCGCATCAGATTGGGAGGCGGTGGTGGACGCGTGGCCATCTCCCGGCAGGGAACTATCGGGACCGCGGAGAGTATAAGGGACCTATGGTTTAAGGATTCACACGGGACATAGTCTCATTGCTGACGCAGGTTTAAGGATTATCCTTGGCACCAACCTGAACCGCGTATTATAGTTAGGTTTATGAAGCATCGATTCTATCCAGTTTTTTGGCTCCTGGTAGTTGCCCTCATCGGACCGGGGGCACTGCCCGGCCTCGTGGTGTGCTTCGGGCAAGCAGGGCACGTCGAGGTCGAAACAACGCAGGATCGGTGCTGCAGTACTTATGCGCAACAGAGCCCGCAACGAACATTCTCCCTCTTGGCGACGACAAGCGCGCCGGCCGCGGACAGTTCCTGCGGCCGCTGTACCGATACACCCATCTCACAGACCCCACTCGTAAAGCCAGCGCAAGCGGGGAAGGCGAGTGTCGCGGGGGAGCAGATCACTACGCTCGCTTTCGCCCCCGTGACGATTGGGATGGACCCTTACTCCGCAAATCCATCCGTTGCCGCTGATGCCACACTGATTCTCATCAGGTCCACGACACTCCTGATCTAATCCATCCAGAAAAACCAACGCCGTCATCCGGGCGCCATGTTGTGAGCGCCGGCCTTGACGCGCTCATTGATCGTCACCGCGAGCGTTCATCGCGGTGGGGGCCGCTGTTGTGCAGTCACCATCTACTAGCGTGAGGAGAGTTTTATGTTCGGACGATACTTGGTAGCCCTGGGCGTCGCGGGCGTCGTCGGACTGACCGGTTGTGCCTCGCACAAGATCGAGGCAACGCGGCCAGAGCCGCGACCCCTAGGTAAAGATATTGCGGCGTTCCAGGCGCCCGAGGATCCGGCAGCACCGGGGAGGCCGGATCTCAACGAGCCGACAGGGTCCGTCACGTTACGTGAAGCGTTGGCCCTTGCGCTTGTCAGGAATCCAGAGCTCGCGGTGTTCTCCTGGGATGTTCGCGCCCAGGAGGCGCGGATCCTCCAGGCCGGTCTTTTCCCCAATCCGGAGATCGAATTCGAACTGGAGGATTTTTCGGGCACGGGTGCCTTGAGAGGATTCGACGGAGCAGAGACGACAATGCTCCTTGGCCAGTTGATCGAACTGGGCGGAAAACGAGGCAAGCGCACGCGACTCGCTGCCCTCGAGCAGAACTTGTCCGGATGGGATTACGAAGCCAAACGGCTCGACATCTACACCAGCGTTGCCAAAGCGTTCGTGAACGTCGTTGGCGCGCAAGAGCGCCTGGCGCTCTCAAACGAGCTGCTCGAACTGGCAGAGCAGGCGCTGAGCACGGCGGCGACGCGCGTCAAGGCAGGTAGAGATTCGCCGGTCGAGGAGACGAAAGCGAGGGTCACGCTCTATACAACGCGCATTGAGCTCGAACGAGCCAAACGTGACCTCACTGGGGCCCGCAAGCGACTGGTGGCGCTGTGGGCAAGCACCACGCCGGCGTTTGATAAAGCGGAAGGCACGCTAGAAGAAATCGTTCCCATCCCGGCTGCGGAGCGGCTTGGAGAAATATCGGCGCAAAACCCGGACGTCGCGCGGTGGGACACCGAATTCGAAGAGCGCCAGGCGGCCATCGATCTTGCTGACGCGGGGAAAATCCCTGACCTCACGATCGTAGTGGGTGGCAAGCATCTGAGCGAGATCAACGAAAGCGCGCTTGTGGTCGGGTTCGGGATACCCATTCCGCTATTCAATCGCAACCAGGGCGAAGTACTCGAGGCGCGATATCGGTTGGCGCAGGCCCGGGCAGAGGCTCGGGCGTCCCAACTGCGGGTCCACACGGCGGTCGCAGAAACGTATCAGGCGCTCGCGGCAGCGTACACCGCTGCCACTGCATTGCGGGACGATGTGCTGCCCGCAGCCCAAAGCGCCTACGACATGGTCAGCCAAGGCTACCAACTGGGAAAGTTTGCTTTTCTGGACCTGCTGGACGCCCAACGCACCCTCTTTGAGGCCAAGAGAGAGTACATCGACACGTTGGCCGATTACCATCGGTCCAGTGCCGATATGGAACGCTTGATCGGGCGACGGCTCGATACCGTCCCGGGTCCACGTGAGCCGGAATAGAAAGAGAGGCATGATGCAAGGAAGAAAGACAATTACGGGTATCGTGGCCGTTGCCGTGGTGGTTGCTGCAGTGCTCATAGTGTATCGGGCGATTGGTCCCGCGGGCAATTCACCGGCGGGATCGGAGGAGACGCAACACGGTACTGAAGACGATGGGCACGACGAGCACGGCGAAGAATCTGTCGTGCAGCTGAGCGCTGCGGAAATGGAGGAGTTCGGCATTGAAGTTGGGAGAGCCGAAGGGGGCGTGCTGCGCGTCTTCGCGACGCTACCCGGTGAAGTTGTTTCCAACCAGGATAACGTCGCCCACGTCGTGCCGAGATTCCCGGGGTTGGTGACCGAAGTGCGCAAGCAGTTGGGCGACGACGTCGAGAAGGGCGAAGTGCTGGCGATCATCGAGAGTAACGAGAGCCTAACAGGGTACGAGGTAAAATCCCTCATCGCGGGAACGATTACCGATAAGCATATCACGCTTGGTGAGGTGTTGGGTGAGGGCGACGAAGCGTATGTGATTGCAGACTTGAGCACGGTGTGGGTCAACCTGAGCGTGTACCAGGAGGATTTGAACCTTGTTAGGAGGGGACAGGCGGTAGTCATCTCCGCAGCGCACGGCATTCCTGACGTTAAAGCGAGAATCTCCTACGTTGGACCGGTGGTGGATGAACACACGCGCACCGGCCTCGCTCGGGCGGTGCTCTCCAACGAAAAGAGGCTCTGGCGTCCAGGCCTCTTCATTACCGCGCGAATCCTCGTTTCGGAGGAAACGGTGTCGCTGCTCGTTCCCGAGACGGCCCTACAGACGATCGATGATGAAACGTGCGTCTTCATTGAAACGGAAGAGGGCTTTGAACCCCAGCCCGTGGGGCTCGGCCGCCGCGACGGCACCCATGTCGAGATCGTATCGGGTCTCGCTGTGGGGCAGCGCTATGTCACGCTCGGCGGGTTTACGCTTAAGGCCGAGTTGTCCAAAGGCGCCTTTGGCGATGGACACGGACACTAACGAGGGGGGAAGCGGGTCATGCAAAAACTCATCAATTTCGTCCTCGCCAACCGCCTGCTGGTGCTCGTCGTGGGCGTCGTCGTTATCTTCGCGGGCTTCTGGAGCTACCGCCGGCTGCCGGTCGATGCATTTCCGGATGTGGCGCCGGTCTTGGTCCAGGTATTCACCGAGACGGAAGGACTCGCGCCAGAAGAAGTTGAGAAGTACGTGACTTACCCGGTCGAGGTCTCGATGAACGGACTCCCGGCCGTTAGACACATCCGGTCGGTCTCGAACTTCGGCCTCTCCGTCGTCAACGTCTACTTCGAAGACG
>CBDVBZ010000160.1:0-7167 GCA_965372355.1 uncultured bacterium
CTGCGAACGATACATGTGCAAGGCGAGAAACCATGAACGCCCAGGAGCCTGCGGCCGCCAAATGCGCAGGAGGGTGGTGCGAAGGACTACAAGCAAGATCGCCAATCGGGAAGCTCAACGCCATGCTCGTCGGCGTCGGCAGTCACAATCGCCTCAAGCTCACGGACGATATCGTCCGGGGGAAGATCGTCTGAAGGGGGATCCTTGAGGAGCTTCGCCACCCGCTCATGCGCACGCTCCGCGGCGCTGGACGAGCCGGCTTTCTCCCAGTCGCTCTGAGTCGAGCGGTCGACGACCTCGGATGGATAATACATCTCCTTGCGAAAGAAGCGCCTCGTGTGCTCGGATGTGAGAAACGTTTTGTCCAGAGCCGCCTCGCTCAGGATCTCGAATCCCACACTCTTCTCGCGGAATGTAATCCCCTCGATCAGGCGTTTGGCCATGGCGCAGATCTCGCTATCGAGCACGAGCTTCTCGAGGCTCTGGGTGCTCATGAAGTTAAGCATCCCCGGACCGGATACAACACTGGCGCCGGCAAGCGCGGCGAGAACTGCGCCCATTGCCGACTCGAAACCCGCCTGGAAATCCGGGGACTTCGCATCGCTCAGCCCCATATACACATGTGCGGGTAGCCCGAGCGATCGGGCGATCTGAATGTATCCGACCTCGAGCATCATGGTCTCCACGGCACCCATGGGTGTGGTGCCCTTGCGCATGTCAAAGCTCGCACAAGCACCACCGTAGACGAGCGGCGCACCCGGGTTGACCGTTTGATGAATGACCACGCCGCTCAACACTTCGGCGGTGTGCTGGACGAGCGACCCGGCGAGCGTGACCGGCGCGGTCGCACCGGCGAGGGGCATGGAGACGATTTCTCCGGGTATGCCGTGCTCGGCGCAGTCCATCAGGGTCTGGCAGGTGAGGTCATCCCACGTGAGTGGGGAAGTGGGACAGCAATCGAACATCGCGAGCGGTTTGTCCGCGAGCGACCGGGCATCCCCTCTGATTATAGACAGCATTGATAGCATCGTCGGGAATGCGTCTTTTGTGAATGTTCCGGTTATGACCGGCTTCTTGCCAAACAAAAGCGCCAGGAACACCCGGTATCGATCGGCGACATGCTCGGGCACATCGCTCGGTACAACCCCGGTGCTTTGCACACCGAACGCATCGAGCCGATCGGTGAGCCTCACAAAATCAATGACATCCTTTATCAGTGGTTTGCGAATACACCGCTCGTCGAAATCATAGATGGAGATCGCCGCGGACCCCGGATCAAAGATCGTATTGCCGCGCCCGATGTGTCCGACCTCGTCGCCGTGCTTGTCATACAAAACAAAGTCACCCGGCGCCGATTCGATGCACTTCTTAACCAGATCCGGTTTGATGAATGCCCGCTTCCCATCGTCAGATAGCGTAGCGCCCGCATCGGCGAGCCGGCTCAGGGCCTGGTCGTTCTCGATCAGTATGCCGATCTCCTCGAGCGTCTGCATGGCCTCGGCAAAGATCTGGCCGACCTGCTCATCCGATAAGATGTTGAAATACTCGATTCCCCTACTCGCGGTCATTTTCCATGATCCTTCCGAAGCATTTCTCCGGTTTGTCACGCGACGGACAGTTCACAGCGCCGCATTCTTGGCAGATGTTCTCGCTCCGCAGTTCGATCGGGTTCTTGCCGATCGTGACGGCGAAGGTGACCGACTTACGCGGTTGCATCATGCACCCCTCGGTCAGTGTGACACCGAGTGAGGCGCCATCGATCGCTTCTATGATCCACCGTTGCTCGTCGACCGCCCACGCACCGTAGCCCGGGCTAAAGCGCTGGCTGCACCGAAGTCCCATCTCGGCGACTTCGGAGGCGATCAGCTTCTCGGCCGCTCCCGCGCACGCCTCGGCGGCGGCCGAGCCATACGTATCGAGGAGTAGCGCGTGGCTCAGCAAGCCTTTTTTCTTATGGCGTTCCAGCTCATCCTCGAGTTTGCCGCCAATCGTAACCAGGCAAAGGGCCAGGTCGTCCACGTGCCGCAGAAAGCGCGATTTCCTGAACTCCCCACGCTTCATGATGCGATACGCGCACGCGGGCTCGAGAAGCTGCGGCGCCTTCTTCTCGATATCATCGATTAGTTCTTGTACCCGTTCGGGCACACCGGATGGTCCATACCCGAGTAGCGATGTAATATCACGGTGGCGGACATGGATATCGAGATCGAGTATGAGGTTTATCTTGTTCATGACATATTTCATGCTCCGCGCGCGCGGAGAACAAGCATTAACGTAATCTGCGCTCCCGTGACATGCACGCTAGCCCATTCTACCCGCAACTTCCCGAATAAAATCCGGAGTCGTCCCGCAGCAACCGCCGACGGCGTTCACGCCTTTGTCATATAATAGCATCGCGTCGTCCGCGAACTCCGCCGGGGTCTGATCGTAGCAAGCCTTGCGATCTCTGACGACAGGGTTGCCCGCGTTTGGCTGGCAGAGGATGGGTAGATTCGTCGAGGCCCGCATCAGATCGGCAAGATCGAGCATGTCGTCACTCGAGATTGAGCAGTTCGCGGCGACAATATCCGCACCGGCATCTTCCAGCTGCTTCACGGCATCGCTCACCGCGTTGCCCATGATGGTGAAGAACCCTCTCGGGTTTCTATTGTATGTGAGCGAGACACCCACCGGTTGCGGCAGCATGCGTTTTGCGACGTCCAAAGCGATAAGGGCTTCTTTGACATCGAGAAAGGTCTCGCAAAGAACGAGATCGACACTGTCGTCAACTCCTCGAAACTGTGCCTCGAACTCCGCCTCGATCTCGTCTTCCGTAGCAGTGCCCACCGGCGGAAACATCTTGCCCGTGGGCCCGATCGACAGCACCACGAAAGCACCAAGCGCATCAGCAGCCTCGCGAGCCAAACGGACCCCGGCAGTGATCAGTTCTTCAGGTGTGTTCGTGAGACCGTGAGTCTGCAAACGCGACGGTGAGGCGCCGAACGTGTTCGTGGATACAAAATCACATCCCGCCTCCAGATACGCCTTGTGGATCCGCAGCAATGTGTCGGCGTGACTCAGATTCCATTCTTCCGGCGGTGCGCCGGCGGTCAGACCCTCGGCGATGAGCATGCTTCCGAGACCGCCGTCAAAAAGAACGCGGCCTTTCGCAAACCGCTCGAGCAAATCCTTGTGTTTAGACATGGGATTATTTGATGAGAGAGTCGAGAACCTGGACCGCCTCGACGGCGTTTCCCGCATGGCCGTCCGCGCCGATTTCTTCAGCCCACGAGGCGGATGTCGGTGCGCCCCCCACGACGACTTTGACACTGTCTTTGAGACCGGCCTCTTTGAGGAGGTTCACGACATCGGCCTGCCCGGCCATTGTCGTTGTCAACAGCGCGGACATACAGACAAAACTCCGCTCGTGCTGTTTGGCCTCGTCGACAAACCGTGAGTGCTGGACATCGGCACCGAGATCGATCACACGAAAACCGTTTGCGGATAACATCGTGGCCACTAGCGTTTTGCCAATGTCGTGGATGTCGCCCTGGATGGTGCCAATGATCACGACACCTTTGGACTGAGCCTCGCGGTTCGATTTGAGCAGCGCCGGCTGGAACACATCCATGGCGGTCTTCATCGCTTCGGCGCTAAACGCCAACTCGGGCAGAAAATACTCGCCCTCCTCGAACAACGTCCCCGCCCTGCGAATGCCCAGGGCAAACCCGTTCTCGACCACATGAAGGATGTCGTGCCCTTCCTCCAGCACCCTGGCGGCGAGGTCACCGGCGAGCTGTTTGTCGCCCTTCAATACCGATTCTTCGCATTGTGCCAGAAAGTCGTTCATTGGGTGTTCTCCGGGCACAAGTATACACGATTTGACCCGGTCGCGATGTGCCGTCTTGCGTTTCTTGGACGCCTCAATAGTAATACCAGATCGTGCGGTAGTCGCGGACCTTTTCACCCCTGGCTGTGAGTTCCTCGAGGTACTCGTAGATCGGCACATCGATGTAGTTGTACGGCGGCATCGGTGTGATGTTCTTCTCCCACGGGTGAAATTCGTAGACGCGCGAACCGTCGGCCAGGATCATGGCCAGACGGCGGTCCTGCATCGACCGCAGGTGGTTCTTGCCAATGCGCGGCACATTGAATACCGGTTCGTCCGTCCGATCGAGCCCCGGCAGCAGCCGGGCCTCTTCTTTGCACTCCTGGAGAATACGTGCGATGGGGACCATGTAATCCCCCGTCTCCTTTTTCCCCTTCATGCTGAACGTGTAGTAGGGATCGACGCCGATGAGCCGCAGGTCGCGGCGCAGCTTGGCCGTCTCGAAGCGCCGCGAATTCTCTACGGTGAAAACACACTGGTTGTAGACACCGATTGCGCGGCGGCGGATACGTTGGACCGCGTCTCGCGCCTCCGGTGTGATCTCGTAGGAGTGCTCGAAATGCGTGACCACGGTGACCTCACGCCGGCCGGGTTCGTGGTAACGCGCCAGCAGGTCACAGAACTCTTCGGTAACGCGGAAAGGCAGTACGACCGGCGTACGGGTACCGAAGCGGATGCGATAGACATGATCGATAGAAGCGATACGCTCGAACAACTTCTCCAGGAGCGAGTCCTTCATGATTCCCGGGTCGCCGCCGGTGATGAGCACGTCGCCGATGGACGGTTGCCCCGCAATCCAATCGACAGCCTTCTCGATCGCCTCCCAGCCCGCCTGTGCCTCAGGTGAGAGCACCTCTTCCAATTCCCAGTTCCGCTGGCAATAGACACACACCTGACCACACGCGTTGTAGGGCTTGAGGATGCAAATAAGGGGATAGCGGCGTGTTACCAGATCGATCGGCGACGTATCATGCTCACCCATAAAATCGAGATCCACGCTGCGGTCTTCCTTGTGACTTGCCACCTGATCCACGTAGTCCGGCGGGGGCAGTACCTGAGCTCGCACGGCGTGGTCGTAGCCGATGGCCGGGCTGCGGTCCATCAGGCTCACATAGTAGGGAGTGATACCGAAGGGCAAACGCCAGGCGAGGGCTTTCTCGATCGCCGCTCTCCGCTCCGGCGACAGGTCGATCAGGTCGAAGACGGCCTCGGGGCTTCTCAGCACATGCTTCAGGTGCCACCGGTAGTCGAACCAATTCTCTTCACTCGCACCAAAGTATCGGAGGATCCGATCCCGGTTTCGTTTGCGCCAGGTCACCACCTCGGGGTCGAGTCCCGATGGATACCGCTTGAAATACTTCAATACGGTGCTGCCCGTTTCATCGAGCATGTCGGACCGCGCCCGGGCGGCCTCGCGTCCGTCGAGACGCAGGAAGTCCGGCATGTCCCTGAGCACCTGCTCCTTCTCCCGATAGATGTTGCTTCTGCCCGCCACACCGCGAAACAAATGAACGAACTCCATGAGAAAGCCTGCAGAAATCTCGCAAGAGAGTTCGTCGCGCCGGTCGGTGGCCAGCTTCCAGAGACAGTCCAAAGCGCTGAACTCGGTCCGTTGTTCATTTATCGGTCCGATCACACTCTTGAACACACGTATGCAGTCGCGCACCGTCGCCTTTTCGAGAACGTGGTAGGAGTTGTCCGTATCAAAGACGGCACGTTCGGTACGCTCGAGGTAGCCAAACACACGATCGCGGGCCTCTTCGAGAGCTGTGCACCCCTTGAGGATCGCGTGCAGCTCCGGGTTAGCCTCCCACAGCGTCTTGAGGTACGTATCGTAGTCAACGACGAACCGAGGCTTTTCTTCTTCCAGTACCTCCGATATCACGTCCTCGGTGACGATCCTGATGGGGACGGATCTGGGGTCCTTCTTAGGTTTGGAGCGGGGTTTCTTGTTATCGGGTGGTCGCTTCGGCACGACAGCCTCCAATCTGGTCCTCCGACCGGAAAGGTGAGGAATAGCCGTTCGCCTTCAACGAGGCACTATACATAGGATACAACTTATCCCATTGGTATGCCACCCGATTGCGGTCAATACACATCCCAGATCGGATGCACATCGCGATCACCCAGAGTATGAACACGTACCGGTGGTATGATGCGTCAACTGCATGTTCCGGATCGCTTGTGCTATCATTGATCCGTGAAGCCAAGGCAGCCGCATTTCACGAGTCGACGCACGGGAGGTGCAGGATGGGTTACATGAACCGCATACTAACAACACTCATCCTTTGCGCGACACCGGCCCTTTTGCAGTGTGCCGGTGATGCATCACAAAAGGAGGAATCAGCGATGACGATCGAGCTGACGAGCTCAGCCTTCAAAGAGGGCGAGTCGATTCCCTCGAAGTTCACGTGTGAAGGTCCAGATGTCTCGCCGGCCCTCGAGTGGAGTGGAGTGCCGGAGAGCGCGAAGAGCCTTGCGATGATCTGCGACGATCCGGATGCGCCAGTGGGCACCTGGGTACACTGGGTGCTCTATGAGCTCTCTCCTGCGATGACCGGATTACCGGAGGGCGTGCCAGCGGATGAGACCATCGAGGGGGGTGCGACACAGGGTAGGAACGATTTCAAGCGTATCGGCTACGGTGGCCCGTGCCCGCCGCCCGGCAAACCCCATCGCTACTTTTTCAAGCTTTACGCACTCGATACCGAGCTCAATTTGACGCCAGGCGCAACGAAAAAGGACGTCGAAAAGGCGATGAAGGGGCATATCCTCGCGCGGGGCCAGCTCATGGGCACGTACAAGAGGTAGACAAAGTCAACCGCGAGCGTGCCACGCCCGAGGCCATCGCGGTCTTTGCTCGTTTCAGCTTTGCTGCTAGAATAGGTCCGGTGCTAAACTCCATCCTCGGTTGACGGTCCTGCGATGCACCGGTCTCTATTGGAAGGCACGAGATGATCGGAAAGACCGTATCTCACTACAAAATCCTCGAAGAGCTTGGCGCCGGCGGGATGGGTGTCGTCTACAAGGCCGAGGACACAAAGCTCAAACGCACCGTCGCCCTCAAGTTTCTCCCTCCAGAGTTCACCCGTGACCCGGAGGCCAAGGAGCGCTTTATCCAGGAGGCGCGCGCGGCGTCCGCTCTCGACCATTCCAACATCTGTACCATTTACGAAATAGACGAGACCGATGACGGACAGATGTTCATCGCGATGGCGTGCTACACGGGTGAAACGCTCGACGAGACCATCAAGAAGGGTCCGCTGCCGATCGAGGACGCCGTTCGTATCGCGACACGG
>CBDVBZ010000161.1:0-7152 GCA_965372355.1 uncultured bacterium
GATCTCCATTGCTTTGCCGCCGTACCCGTCGCCGCAAGCGACGCACAGCAGACTGTACAAGCGTCCCAGGCGACGATCGCGGGGGAACCGAGCCAGTTGCCGGAGATTGTGACGGAGATACTCGCGCTGAAGCCGATCGTCCCGGTTCCGGACCAGATCAACGCCAAGTTTTCCAATGGCTGACTCAAGATTGCTCTTGGACTGCGCGTCGGCGAAGGAATGCTCATAATAAAACGCCAGCGGACGCATCCCGTACTTTCTGACCAACATGTAGAGCGCGTACGTGCTGTCCTTTCCGCCGCTGGCTGCGACAAGACAATCGTAGCCCAGGCCGCGCTGCTGCGCCGCCCTGCGGTGACGCTCCAACGTCCTAACAAGCGCGTCCTCCCCGCGATAGCGCACCCGCCCATCGTCTCTCTCGCAGAGCGAGCAGACGCCATCCTTAGATAATGGGGCTACTTCTTCCGGCAACACGCAGGATGCACATCGCGCCATCTAGCTCTCCTTATTCAAAATCTCAGACGGCTCTACCTGGACAGGAGTTCCTTGCCCATCATGAACCACCTTTGGAGCGTATCAACTGCGACCTGCCAAACGGAGTGAGTCCACAACAGTCGGTCTTGCGTGGAGATCACCTTACACCTGCAATTGGAGAAGCAGAAGGGTCAAGGAGGGTTACGCGGGAGCATGAATGAACGAGCGAGCGAAAGACTCGTCGCCGCGTTGTCAAGCCATCGGTGCAGTATCCGAAACGTGGAGATAGAGGCTTCCACACGCAGACATCATGGGCGGCGCAGCCTCGGTGATCCTTCTCTGTTGCGAATTGTATCACAAACACTACTGCGAAGCAACCCCAAGTACGCGAAGGACTTACGATTGGTCACGGCTAACCAAATTGGCAATGTAATAAAGATCCAAGACGGGGGTTTTGGGCCGAAGTGTCCGACCGCGCAAGCCTGAAACCATTGGAGCTGGTGAACGGAATCGAACCGTTGACCTACGCATTACGAATGCGTTGCTCTACCAGCTGAGCTACACCAGCTCCGAATGTGGATATGATAGTGGGCTAACGAATTATGAGCAAGGGCGCCTGATGGAGAAACAACCAGCTGGGCCGAGTTTCGAGTGATCATCATAATCGTTCGCCGACCCAGCATGGTATCCGATTTCGGTGCCCGTCGCAACTGCTTTTCCGAAGCGGCCGGAACCGTCATCCTGATGATTCCACGTCGTCCTTCCGCTTCCCCCTTTTGCGCCTCTGGATGGCCTGACGCAGGACGAACTCGATCTGGGCGTTGACGCTCCGGAGTTCCGCGCCGGCCCAGTGCTGGAGCTCCTTGTAAGTCTCTGCGTCGATCCGCAGAAGAAATGCTTTTCGTTCCGCCATCCTTGCCTACCTTACCGGGCCGTCTTGCCTCTTCTATTGATAGAGCGTTCCCGTGTTGACCACCGGTGTGGCCGGGCTGTCGCTGCAGAGCACGACGAGCAGAT
This sequence comes from uncultured bacterium, assembly GCA_965372355.1. Taxonomy (GTDB): domain Bacteria; phylum Krumholzibacteriota; class Krumholzibacteriia; order WVZY01; family WVZY01; genus CBDVBZ01. The sequence goes on from CBDVBZ010000161.1 coordinate 1,492, forward strand.
TGCTCACCATGGCCGCCTTGCGCTCCTCGTCGAGCTGGACGATCTCCTTCTCTCCAAGACGCTGCAGCGCATCCTCGACCATGCCGACGGCGCCTTCGACGATCTTCTTCCGCGCGGCTACAACGGCGGTGGCCTGCTGGCGTCGGAGCATCTCGGCCGCGATCTCCGGCGCATAGGCAAGGTGTGACAACCGCGCCTCGAGGACCTTGACACCGGCCTGGCTCAGCCGCTCTTCGAGCTCCTCGCGAAGCTTCTCATTCACCGTGTCGGTGTCGCCGCGAAGCGTCACGTCGTTGTCCTCGCCGTCGTAGGCATAGTTGGTGGCCAGGTGCCGGAGCGCCGATTCGCTCTGCACGGTGACGAAATGCGTATAGGCGTCGACCTCGAATTCGGCCTTGTAGGGATCGACGACCTTCCAGACGACGACCGCTGCGATTTCGATGGGGTTTCCGGACTTCTCGTTGACCTTGATCCGCGATGTCTCCTGGTTGCGAATTCGGAGCGAGATCCGGAGCTTCTGCATCAACGGGTTCGTCCAGCAAAAGCCGTTCTTGACGACGGTCCCCTTGTACTTGCCAAAGAGAACGAGGACTCCCGCGTAGTTCGGGGGAACGATAAAATACCCGATGCTCACGAAGATAGCGATCAGGAATACGAATAGCGATCCGAAGATCGACCCCAACGCTTCGTCCCGGACGCCGAGAACGAACCAATAGGTGGACAGCACATACACCACCAAATTGACTAGGAGCATGAACCATCCGCTTACGGCATTGACGACACTGTTCTTGTTCGGTGCCATGTCGAGACCTCCTTTGAGTCTATCAATATGATATCACTATAATATCGCCCTGTCAAGAGGCATATGTTGGAATTGTGGTTACGGCGCTCCAAGATTCTCGGATTGTAACGGCTGGTATTGGGTTGGGTCAGATTGGGTAGACCCGAAGTGGCTGGCGGTGGAGAACGGTGATGAGGCGCGGCTTACTTGAACTCCACGATCAATACGCTGTCCGATGCGTTGAACACGTTCAGTCTGAGTTCGGCTCGAACGATCTGCGACCCTGGAGGTACGTTTGTCGAAGGCCGGTCGGGGGCCTTGTTAAAGACATGGGCATCGTCCTCTGCGGGCCTCGCATCCAAGGGGGGCGGAGCACCATCCTCCTCGTGATTGCCTTGTTGTCGGCTCCCCGTTCTGGCGAAGGGCACGCCGGGTTGAGGCGGGCAGAGTCATGCCCCCACCCCTTCTCATTATAGTAGGGACGCTCGTAGTCTGGTTACGACGCCCACAAAATGAGCCCACTCGGGACGAGTTCTCGTCGGGACCCAATCTGTAACCATTGTTCCACGTTGTTCCCTATCATTTCCCATGGTGACGGGTCGCGCATCTCATTGTTGGATCGTATGTTGGTGGGGTGCCGATATGGCCCCCCCACTTTCCCATTTGAACTCCTCCCCGCATTCGGTTTATAATTAATAAGTTAAGCACTCTGTTGTTCCGAACTCCCCTGGTGTCTCCGGAAAGGGGTCTCACCAAAATGAAGAAGACCATTGTTCTGCTCACATTGCTCGTCATGGGCCTGGGCGTCAGCCAGACGCTACACGCCGAGAAGCTCACGGCCGAGGTGCTGAAGGTCCTCGACGAACGTTACCAGTATTTCATCGTTATCCCGCCCATGGGTGATGAACCGCTACGGTATGTGTATGCCGATATCGGCCCGCACGTGCACGTCTACGAGGTCGTCAAGGGCAAGGCCGAAGCCGTCTGGGAAACCGTCCTCGGAGCTCCTGTGTCCGCCCTGCTCTTCGCAGATATGGACAAAAGCGGCAGCCCCAATATCATTGTGTCGACTCTCAACGGACGGCTCATCGCCTACGACGGAATAAACTACGAGCGCGTTTGGGAGAATTTCCAGGAGCCGTTCAAATCGATTACCTGCATGACGGTCCATAACATCGATGCCGATCCGCAGGACGAGGTCATTATTGTCGGTGAAAGCGCGCTGAGCGATGGCAGCTTTATTTTCATCTACGACAGCGTCACCCGGGGGCTCGAGTGGAAAAGCCAGGAGAGCTTTGTCGCCACAGAGATACTGGTGGGCAACGTGGACAGCGATCCCCAGCCGGAGCTTATCCTCAACAGTGGGTTCGTAATCGATTTGCGGTTCTATAATATTGATTTGATCAAGCGCGAGCGCGGTGGTTTTGGCAACCATCTCACACTGCAGGACCTCAACGACGACGGATACCCCGAGATAATCGGCAGGGCACCCAACCGGTCGCTACAGATCTACGACATCTACGCGGAGAGAGATATCTGGTAGCGGGCGGACCGGGACGGACTTCGCCGCCCAATTCGGTGAAAACGGCCTCCCGGTGAATGTCGCGGACACCGATGCATCGATCGTGGACATCGACGACGCATTCATGACGTCACTCACCGTAACCATCGAGAATCCGTGACCGGTCCGCGTGTTGCCTGAGCCTCGACGGCGGCGGGCGGTGCGCCGCGCTGGCGTATCGCCCTCCCCCGCTCTTTCCGGGCATTCCAACATCTAATCCGGCAACAATCCTCGAGGCACAACCAGACCCTCCTGGTGTAACTTCCTTTATTTTAAGCCAGTTGCGACGCCCCTGACCCACTCTGAAGATTCCGCATTTTTCTCCTTGCATACCAGACAAATGTCTGGTATTATATAAATATGACACCTCGCACCCCAAAAGGACAGACCCGTGAGCGAATCTACCAATTCGTCCGCAAATGCCTCCTCCAGGGGCTTCCCCCCACGGTTCGGGAGGTCCGGGATGCGTTTGGATTCAAGGCGATCGAGACGGCGCGGGAACATCTGGAAACGCTGGTCCGGGAGGGCCGCCTGGCCAAACAGCCGGGTAAAGCACGCGGCTACTCGCTGCCGGCGGGGACCCGATACGACCCCGTCACCATAGCCATTCCTCTTTTGGGCCGGGTCCAGGCGGGTCAACTGACGACGGCGGTTGAAGATGTCGAAGGGTATATCCCCGTGCAGACACGGGGCTCCGGTGAGCTGTTTGCTCTGACAGTCCGCGGAGAGAGTATGACAGGCGCCGGTATCATGCCCGGCGACATCGCCGTCGTCAGGCATCAGCCAACCGCCGACCCCGGTGATATCGTCGTCGCACTCGTGGGTGATGAGGCGACGGTCAAGCGGTTGCGTTTTAACGAAGGCACTATCGAGCTTCACCCCGACAACCCCGATTTTCAACCGATTATTCCCGACCCAAGTGAGTTGGTCATTCTTGGCAAAGTCATCGAGATCAGACGATACATGGAAATACCAAAAGCTTGAATCATGGCATCCTCCCGTCCGGCATCCACCGCACTGTACCGCACGAACGGCGCTAACCTTCCATCTGCGCCAGCTACCACCACAACCACTACCCTCGTGCCCAGAGCGCCCGGCGGGTGGAGCCTTGATTCACTTTGTGGCCGTTTTGTAGAGATCTCGAGCGACGGTCAAACGGTTTCGATTACGGCGGCGGCCTCCCTCATCCTGGAGTCGCAGCTATGCGGAGATCCCGCCGCCTGGGTTGCTGTGGGTGAGTCCACATTTTTTCCTCCTGACTTTGCCCAATGTGGCATCGATCTGGACTCACTCCCGGTCATTTGTGTGTCACACGCGCTCTCCGCCTCGCGTGTGGCCGACCGGCTTTTGCGTTCGGGCGGATTTGGCGTCATCGTTCTCGATCTTGGAGACGACATCGATATGCGTATCGCCGTGCAGGTCCGCCTGGCGGCGCTCGCCAAAAAACACCGCACCACACTCGTCTGCCTCACCCAGAAAGAACCAGCGGTCCCTTCCCTGGGACCGCTGGTTTCGCTCCGTGCCCAGGGCGCGGTACACAAAACAGGTTTTAACCGGTTCACCTGGGAACTCGAAATCCTAAGGGACAAACACCGCGGGCTGGGTTGGCGTCATACGGAGGTTTGTCATGGACCGGATGGCCTGTGTTAACCTGCCTGCCTTTCCCCTGCAACTGCTCATCCAGCGTCACCCCGATTGGAAAACCCATCCGGTCGTGGTCGTCGATAAAGACAAACCGCAGGGGATAATCCTTTGGATTAATAAACGAGCCTCACGTTCTTCTATCATGTCCGGAATGTGCTATACAAAAGCGCTCTCGCTCACTCCGAATCTTCGAGCGGGTGAGGTATCCGGATCGGAGATCCAAAAACATATCGATCGCCTGACCGAGCGGCTTCGTTTTTTTACACCCGACGTCGAGCCCTCCTATCACGAGCCCGGGGTTTTTTGGCTGAACGCATCCGGGCTTTCACTGCTGTACCCATCTATCAAGAAATGGGCAGGGCTCATCGTCTCGGAGCTCACGAGCGCGGGCTTTCACTGCTCGATGGCCGTGGGGTTCTCGCGCTATGGGACGTATGCCGCCGCCAGGGCGCCGGTGGCATCGGGCCTTCCGGGCGCCGCGCGGCGCCGGCGGGATGCGAGCAGGGCGATCGTGGTATTCGAGAGCCCCAATGAAGAGCGGGCGCACGCGCGCGCGTTGCCGATCACGCGCCTGGGCTTCCCACCGGATCTTCGTGACGCTCTGGCGCAACTGGCGCTTACGACGTTGGGCGGTTTTATCGATCTCCCCGAGGATGGGATCCGTAAACGGTTCGGCAACGAGGCATACGGTCTTTATAAGATGGCCCGGGATGAGTTCTTTTCTCCCATTGAATCAAATGTTCCCGATGAACCTTTTGCGGAAGGAACGATCCTGGATCACCCAGAATCAAACGCCGAGCGTTTGATGGCTATCATCGATAAAATGCTCGATGCAATTCTTCTTTTGATGCGGGAAAAAAGCCGCCTGCTTGCAACCGTCTCGATATCGCTTGTGCTCGACAATGGCGAAAAGCGAAACGAGCTTCTTCGCCCGGCGGCGCCGACACTGGAGGCAACACAAATTCTGCGTCTCATCGAGCTTCGGTTGCAGACGATATCGCTCCTATCGGGTGTGGTGGATATCTCTGTTTATGCCGAGGGGGTTTCGGCGACACAGAAACAACTCGAGCTCTTTGCTAAAAAGCCCCGGCGGGATTTTGAGGCGGTCGAGCGCGCGTTCGCCCAGCTCCGCGCCGAGTTTGGCGACCGCGCTGTCATGCGTGCGCGCTTACGCGACGGCCATCTGCCCGAGGCATGCTACGAATGGGAACCCATGGACAAACTCTCTGCCCCTACCCCGCGCAAGATCAAAGCTCGTAATCTTGTGCGGAGGATTTTCGCCAGGTCCATGGCGCTTCTATCGTGGGCTCGCCACCAGGGAGATGGCCGTCTGCCATCCATAATGGAGCACAGCTCCGATGCACCGGCCGGCCGTCTGGGAATGGACGGCTCCGACACCGTGGGCCCGTATATCGTATCCGGTGGATGGTGGAGGCGGCGTATTCACCGCGAATACTACTTCGTTCGCAGCCCGCAGGGCCGGTGGCTCTGGGTCTACTACGACAAACGCCGCAAGAAAGCGTTTGTTCAAGGCACGATTGAGTAAGACGAGCGAATGATGGGTGTTCGTGAGGTGCACGGCGAGCGCCCGAACGGACATTACGACCGAGCGCTCTAGTTGAGCCATTAGCGCGAGCCCTCTTTCAGAGGACAGGTGAGTCATGAAGTGAGGGCG
>CBDVBZ010000162.1:0-7047 GCA_965372355.1 uncultured bacterium
CACCAAAGCAATGGCGTGCAGGAAATCATCAGGAGGTAATGGACTACTGCCTCGGCGATTGCCAGATGACCAACCTCATCGTCCGCGCTATACAGGAGGCCGGGCAAATTCGATGGGTGACGAGCAAAGGACGCGTCAGCTCAAGGCCTATGCCGCGACTCAAACCTGTGGAAGAAGTCATCCAGGATCCCGAACCCGACCAGTCTTGGATGGATAGCCCACTTCTGAAGGCAAAGTTCTACGAATGGGTTCTGGAAGCCACAGGGAAGAAGACGTGAGTAACGATCTAACATTATTTTCCTCATCCTTGTGGTACGTTCCGTGCTCGTTTCCGGGATTCCACGCGTGAACCCCAATTGCTCACGAAGAACCAGGTTTACGAATACACCGTTGATCTCTGGCACATGGGCATACTGATCGAGAAAGGCTGGAGGTGATACTGTGAATCCGTACGACCTGCCTTTGGCAACAATCGAGCAGCTGGTAGAGGAACACGGAACGCCTATCTACATCGTAAGCAAGAAGAAGCTCATAGATAATTACCAACTTCTCGACAGAGCGCTGCCTGCCGTCCGTCTCTACTATGCGATGAAGGCGAATCCACACGAGGAGATTCTGAAGACCCTGGTCGGAATCGGCGCCGGTTTTGATGTCGCGTCCAAGGGCGAGATTGAGGACGCCATCAAGGCAGGAGCCAGCGCCAGGGACGATCTCATCTTTGCTGACACCGTGAAGGATCCAAAACAGATTGCCTTTGCCTACAGCATAGGGATTGATGACTTTACGTACGACAATATATCGGAAGTCCATCAGATCGCCATGCACGCCGCCGGTTCATATGTCCATCTCAGGATCGCCGTATCGAACAAGGGAAGCGTTGCCCATCTCAGCAAGAAGTTCGGGGCGAAAGTTGAGGAGGCCATTCCGTTGTTGCTTGCAGCCCGTGACCAGGGTTTGCAGCCCAGGGGGATCAGTTTTCACGTAGGCAGCCAGTGCCTCGATTCCAAGCGTTACGTGGAGGCCCTTGATTCAACCAGGGTCATTTTCGAGCAGGCTAAACAAGAGAACTTGAACCTGGAGATGATCGACATCGGTGGCGGTTTTCCGGTCAGGTATATCGATGAGGACATCAACCTGGGAAGCATGTGCAAGACGATCGTTGATCATTACAGGGATCTGTTTGGCGAGGAAGTCGCGCTGGCTGCCGAGCCGGGTCGAAGTATCGTGGGAGATGCCGCGATTTTGGTCACCAAGGTTATATCCGAGTCGGTTCGCGAGGGCAGGCGCTGGTTGTATTTCGATGACGGTACCTACGGAAGCTTCCTGGAAGTATTGCTATACAACATGAAGTTCCCAATGAGAACCAACGCCTCCGGCGGGATGAAAAACTATGTTCTGGCAGGTCCTACCTGTGACTGTATCGATGTGTTCTCGAGGGATGCGCAAGGTGAAATCTGTGAGGTGGAGCTTCCCGAAATGCACCTCGACGACTTGCTTGTCGTGGGAAGCATGGGCGCCTACACGTATTCGGAATCCACGCGGTTCAATGGCTTCGACCCGCCAAAGTTTGTGTATATCGACTGACCTGGATCTCAAAACGTCAGCGAGAGGTTTGCCGAGATGACGCTGGAGGAACCACAAGAATTCGAGGGCGAGACCTGGGGTGCACGCGACGCAGCGCCTCAGTTACTATAGGAAAAGAAACATACAGCCTGGGGACGAAATGCGCACCACGCTTCGGCGAAAGAGGAGCAGAGAATGAGTCAGCTTTTCGGGAGCATCGAGGGCGGCGGCACCAAGTTCGTGTGTTGCGTTGCCAGCGGACCCGACGACATCCGCGATGAACTCCGTTATCCAACCACAACACCGGACGAAACCATCGGGCGCGCGATCGATTTCTTCGAGGGCCAGGAGCAAAAGCACGGCAAGATCGCGGCACTCGGCATCGGGTCGTTCGGCCCGATCGATCTCGAGCCGGGCTCGCTCAAGTACGGGTACGTGACGTCAACACCGAAGCCGGGATGGAAAGACACCGATTTCGTCGGTCGTATGCGGGAGCGATTCAATGTGCCGATCGGATGGGACACCGATGTCAACGCAGCCGCCCTCGGCGAGCACGTCTGGGGCGCGGCGAAACGACTGAACACGTTTATATACATGACGGTGGGTACCGGCGTCGGTGGCGGCGGCATGATCCGGGGCCGTCTCATGCACGGCCTGGTGCATCCGGAGATGGGGCACATCGCGCTGCCCCATGACCGCGAGGTCGATCCATATCCGGGCCGCTGTCCCTTTCACGGCGATTGTCTCGAGGGGATGGCCGCCGGTCCCGCTATTGCCGAGCGGTGGGGCAAACCGGGCAAGGAGCTGCCGCCGGATCACGACGCCTGGGTCCTCGAGGCCGAATACATGGCCCTTGGGCTTCGTTCTTTTGTGTGCGCGCTCTCACCGCGGCGGATCATACTCGGTGGGGGAGTCATGAAGACACCGGGGCTTGTTCCCCGTATTCGCTGGCGGCTGCTCGAACTCCTCGCCGGTTACGTTCAGCACCCCGCTATCGTCGACGATATCGACAATTATGTGGTACCGCCCGCGCTCGGAGAGCAGGCCGGGATGCTCGGTGGCATTGCGCTCGCTCAGCGGGCCCTGGCCGATTCAGAAAGCTAGACCTGTTGTTGGATTCGCGATAGGAGATATGATGCGATTGGAAAAACTCGTCGTGGCTTGCGGTCTTTCCGCAACCCTCTTGTTATTGACTGGTGGACCGTCCGTGGGTCAGGAGCACGAGCCGGTACTGGAAGACACGACTGCGGAGCACGAGGGGACAGAGCACAAGCTTCATCCCAACCACTTTGGTGGCCTGATCGGGGTCTCCACGCATCACGATATAGATGACTCGGGGTTGACACTTGGCCTGGAATACACGCGGGTGTTCTCGTCAAGGTGGGCCATCGCGGCCTACCTGGAGCTGGTTAGCAGCACGCTCGAACGCGACGTCGTCTTCGCGGTTGGCGGCGTCTTTTACCCGATACGAGGCCTGAGCCTTGTACTCGCTCCGGGTGTCGAGCAGGTCGAAAAGGATGTGCAGGTCCACGGCGCAGTGGAAAAGGAGACTGAGCTCGGGCTTTTGCTGCGGTTCGGTGTGGGCTACACCTTTAGGCTGACACCCGAGGCCGCGATTGGGCCGGCCGTGTTCGTGGATCGGGCTCGTGATCGGTGGACCTCGCTAGTCTCTATTGCAATGGTCGTCGGTTTCTAAGATTGTCGGGTAAGCCGCGGCCAGCTAACCGGACGCCATTACCTCTGTCAGTTGCGTTTCTCCAATTCCGCCAAACGTGCGGCGCTGACTGTTTCAGGTCGCAGGTCGCCGAACTCCTCGACCGGAGCCGTGGTTGGTCACCGAGTCGGAGTTGCATAGGATCTGCACCGCCAATCGCGCAACCCATTGATTTCGTACGGCTTGTGTCGCGACGGGTTCGCCGGGCGGCGTTCGAGCGTTGGCCCAGTGGCGCTCGATTCTTCGCGCCGTTGCAGGGCTGACAACTTTCTGGTTAACTCTGCAAAAAGCCGACCACGTATTCGCTTTCTTTGATCGAACGATTGGAGGGAGAAACCATGGCACGGCGACCCCTTTTCTGCCGCCTTCGATTCACTGTTCTTTTCCTGACTCTCTTACTGGCTGCGGCCACAAGTGCTTGGGGCCAGATACGCGTAAACTTGAATGCCACAGGTGCGAACGATGGGTCCTCCTGGGCGGACGCCTTTACCGATCTACAGTCTGCGCTTGCCGTCGCTACGGGTGGTAGCGAGATCTGGGTTGCGGCCGGCACCTACCACCCGACCCCATCGACCGAACGAGCGGCGACTTTTCAGCTTGTTACCGGAGTGGCCATTTACGGCGGTTTCGAGGGTACGGAGGTCACGCTCGGCGAGCGCGATCTTTCCGCGAATACTGTCATTCTGAGCGGAGACATCGGTGTGCCGGATGATTCATCCGACAATAGCTACCATGTCGTCACAAGTAGCGGTACCGAGTCGAGCGCGATCCTGGATGGTTTTACCGTCCGCGGGGGTAATGCCGATGGCTCGAGCCCGCACAACTTTGGCGGTGGCATCTTCAACGAAGACGGACGGCCGACGCTACGCAACTTGTTTCTCCTGGAGAACTCGGCCACTTACGGAGCCGCCATCATAAACGTCACCGATGCCGATGTCGATATCAGGAACATAGTGTGTATCAACAACACGGCGGTCTACGGGGGAGCGATGTACAATGGTTATGGCAGCGACGCGCTTCTGACAAACGTGACCATTGTCGGCAACGCCGCGTCCTTTGGCGGCGGCCTCATCAACGTCAGCAGCAATCCCACGATCACCAACTCGGTCATTTGGGGCAACACGGCCGGGGCCGGTCCACAGATATACAACCTGATTGACGAAACACCCATGATCGACCACTCGCTGATAGAGGGCTCGGGTGGAAGTAGCGCGTCCTGGGATATGAGCCTTGGAATCGATGGCGGCAACAACATTGACGCGGATCCGTTGTTTTTCGATGTCACGCAGAACGACGTTAGAGGAACGGTGTTCTCGCCCGTCGTGGATGCCGGGAACAGCGGCGCGCCGGGACTCGCGGCGACGGACATTCTGGGAAACCCGCGGATACTCGATGGCGGCGTCGACATGGGTGCCTACGAGTTTGCCTGCGCCCCGGGTCCGGTGGTCTACGTTGACACGGACGCTGCCGGCGCCGACGACGGATCCTCGTGGAACGATGCGTACACGAGCCTGCGGGAAGCCTTGATGTTCGTGTGCGCCAGCGTCAACCAAGTATGGGTCGCCGGAGGCACGTACGTTCCAACCAGCGGTTTGAACCGTGAATCGCGGTTTACCGTTCGAAGCGGCCTGGGGTTGTATGGTGGGTTCGACGGCACGGAGACGGCCCGCAGCGAGCGCGATCACGTTGCGAATCTAACGGTCCTCAGCGGCGAGATCGGGGGGCCTGAGGCGACGGACAACACGGCGAATCTGGTGTCGGCGCTGGACTCCGACACCACTACTGTGATTGATGGTTTTACGATCACCAGGAGCTACGACGGGTCGGGTCTTGCGATCCAGCATGGAACAGTAAAGAACCTCATCGTTACGGACAACCACTCGCCCGGCAAAAGCGGCGGCGGTATCCGGGTGATTGGTGATGCGCAGATCATGGATGTGACAATCACGGACAACTCGGCGAGTAACGGCGGGGGTATGCACTGCTGTTGTTACATACAGCCATACATCACGCGTGTGTTGTTCATGAACAACTCAGCTTTGCAGGGCGGTGGACTGACGCTCCACACATGCGATTACGCGGTTGTCAGCGATATTGATTTTATCGGAAACAGCGCGAGCAGCGGTGGGGGGCTTGCCCTCTCCAGTACGGACAACGCGATCATCGACGATATCAGGTGTGTCGGAAATACGGCCACCAGGGGTGGTGCAACGTATTTCTTTCGAAGCTACAGTAGCTCAATCAGCAACTCGACATTCGTTTCAAACTCTTCAACGGCCGATGGCGGGGGCGTGTATATCCTGGCAAGCCGCCCCACACTGATCAATGTTATTTTCAAGGACAATGTGGCAGCGGGGAATGGTGGGGGGATCGCCTCCCGCAAAGAAGCGACGGCGCCCTTCGAAGCAAGCACAACAACTGTGATCGGTGCCGTGTTCGACGGCAACTCCGGCAACCAGGGCGGTGGTATGTACAACTATGGGGGCGACGCAACCATTATCAATGCGACCTTCTTTGGTAACCGCGCTGATGATGCCGGCGGCGGCATATTCCACTCGTATAGCTCGAGCCACGGGTTGACCATGACCAACACGATTCTCTGGGGGGACACTGCATTGACAGGAAGTGAGATTCATAACCATGGTCTGGCTGCGACGGCCGTGAATTACTCGCTCATTCAGGGTTCCGGTGGGAGCGGTGCGGCATGGGACTCCGCACTCGGGTTTGACGCCGGCGGCAATCTTGACTCCGATCCGCTCTTCGCGGCGCCGACGACGGGGGATCTTCACCTGCTGTTCGGCTCATCCGCAATCAACGCGGGCGACGGTAACAACCCGGATCTGCCGCCGACAGACGCAGACGGCAACCCGCGCATCGCGGGATGGACGGTCGATCTGGGGGCCTACGAATACCAGGCCACGACATCCGGAGTTGAGGACCCACCCGATCCGACGTACGCAAATCGCTCGATCAAGGCCGTCTATCCGAACCCGTTCAATCCCGCTGTGACAATCGTCTTCGAACTCGACCGGGTGAGACACGTCAACGTCTCGGTATTCGACGCTGCCGGCAGGCTCGTCCGCACACTGTTGGATGTCCCTAAACCGGCGGGGGAGCACCACGTGCATTGGGATGCACGCGATCGTGCGGGTCGCGCCCTTGCAAGCGGCGTATACCTCGTTCGTGTCGAGGCAGGGTCCTGGAGTGCCTCACGCAAGCTGGTTCTTCTCAAATGAACGCCCCGCGAAGGGCGTGTTGTTCTTGCTGGCTGATGTGTTGAAGTGACTATCTGGCCACCGTTTCCCACCGTTATCGGCCCGGATCGGCAAATCCTAATACCCGCCTCAGGAGTGCCCGACGATCCTGCTGACCCACGTCGAGAAGATTCTCTGTAAGAATACCTCCACTCACCGCACTAACCCAAATGCGGTGGCAACAAGCCGCTTCTGGATGAGGAGCATCCGGGTGGCGCGCGTGAGGCGTTGCCAGCTACGATTTACATTCCACTTGAGGAGGAAATATGAACCGCAGCACAATCGGTGTGACCATGTTTCTGATCGTTTTGGTGATCGGCGGCGCTTTCGCCGAGGAGGCAGCGCAATCCCCGGCTCTCGGCGGCTACTGCCCGGTCGCGTACATCGCGATGAACAAGGCCATCAAGGGTGACCCGAACATCTCCCTGGACTACGCAGGGGAGCACTACGTGTTTGCCAACGCGGATGCAAAGAAGATGTTCGAAGCGGCCCCGTCGAAGTACAGCGTGGCCTACG
>CBDVBZ010000163.1:0-6979 GCA_965372355.1 uncultured bacterium
AGAGTGTCCATTAATTTTGGGCTTGATTGTGTCCTACTCATGCTGACACGAAACAGGGATCCATATTTCCAAAAGGCTATTTTGAAGAGACGCACGGGGATTTCGAGACGGATTTCTAACCCCTGATCCTGTCTGCAGCAGCCTCGTTGTGAATCGATGCTGCCTGATGACTCATGCGGGGTGAAAAACACTCAGCCTTGACATTGCACGAGGGATGTAAACGGTTCGGCTAATTAGCATAAAGAGCCTTGATGCGACCCACGATTAGCGACTACGCCCTTTGCTTCCTGTTCCATTCCTGCTAGAATACTCACTGGTGCATGCATCCATCCTCGGCTAACGCTCCCTTGTGCGGTGCACCGATCACTCGAAAGGGAAGAGATGATCGGTCAGACTATTTCTCATTATAGAATCCTCGAAGAGCTCGGTGCGGGCGGGATGGGTGTGGTGTACAAAGCCGAGGACACGAAGCTCAAACGTACCGTTGCCCTCAAGTTTCTCTCACCTCAAGCTGTGGGTACCGAGGAAGACAAGACTCGTTTTATCCACGAGGCCCAGGCGGCTGCTGCTTTGAATCACCCGAATATCTGCACTGTCCACGAAATTGACGAGTATAAGGACCAATCCTTCATCGCGATGGAGTGTGTTGAAGGAGAGAGCCTCAAAGCCAAGATCAAATCAGGCCCATTGCAACTCGGCGAAGCCGTCGAGATCGCCGTCGAGATCGCAGAGGGGCTGCAAGAAGCTCATAGTAAAGGGATCATCCACCGCGACATCAAATCTGCCAACGTCATGCTCACCGCGACCGGTCGGGTGAAGGTGATGGATTTTGGCTTGGCCAAGTCGTCTGGTAGAACGCAGCTCACTCAAGCGGGAACAACGGTTGGAACGGTGGCTTATATGTCTCCCGAACAGGGAAGAGGGGACCCCGTAGATTATCGAACCGACATCTGGTCACTAGGGATTGTGCTCTATGAGATGATAGCTGGCGAGCTGCCCTTCAAGGCCGACTACGAACAAGCAACAATATACCTCATTATAAATGAGGAGCCTCCGTCGATAAAAAGCCAGCGTTCTGATGTGCCGGAGAAACTTGAGCGGCTAATCGAGAAAGCTCTGGCGAAGAGCACGAAGGAACGGTACGAGAGTGCCGAAGCGCTAAAGAAGGACCTGGAATCGCTTATGGGAACTCGAAGACCTCGGACTACAGAAAGGGAGGCAAGCGTACAAGAATCCAAGTCTTCAATCGCAGTGCTTTCATTCAGAGATATGAGCTCGCAGAGAGACCAGGAATATTTCTGTGAAGGCATTGCGGAGGAACTCATAAACGCACTAGTCAAAATGAAGGGTCTGCGTGTGGCGGCGCGGACCTCGGCGTTCCAGTTCAAAGAACACGACAGTGATATTAAAACGATTGGACGCAAACTTGAGGTGAAGACGGTACTCGAAGGGAGCATTCGTAAATCAGGTAACCGCCTGCGCATCACCGCACAGCTCATAAATGTCGAAGATGGATTTCACATTTGGTCGGAAAAATATGATCGGGAACTCGATGATATCTTTGCTATCCAGGACGAGATATCGTTGGCGATCGTGGACAAACTTAAAGTCAAACTTCTTGGAGAAGAGAAAAGCGCCCTCGTAAAACGGTACACGGGTGACCAGGAAGCCCATAATCTCTATCTCAAGGGGCTGTATTTCTGGAACCGGCGGCACGAAGGCGGTATGAAGAGGGCGATGGAGTGCTTCCGCCAGGCAATCGATAAAGACCCCGATTACGCGCTCGCCCACGTTGGAGTTGCCGATACATACAACATCACCGGTATGTTTGGCTATCTCCCACCCAAAGAGGCTTTCCCGAAGGCAATAGCAGCGGCAAAAAGGGCGTTGGAGATCGATGACACGCTGGGAGAGGCCCATGCGTCGCTGGGCTTCGCGAGGACATTTTATGATTGGGACTGGTCCGCAGCAGAAAGCGAATTCATCCGCGCTATCGAGCTTAGCCCGAACTACGCAACGGCTCATGAGTGGTATGGCCTCTGCCTCTCTGCTACGGGTAGAAATGATGAGGGGATCAATGAGGCAGAGAAAGCTCGGGATCTGGATCCATTATCGCTAATTATAAATGCGGTCGTTGGGCTTTTGTATTGTTTCGCACGTCGGTACGAAGAAAGCATCGCGAACCAGAAGAAAACCCTGGAGTTAGACCCTAACTTCCTGATAGCGAACGGGTGGATCGTTATGGCTTATGCTGAAAATGGCATGTGTGACAGAGCTGTCCAGACCATGAGCCGAGTCGAAGCGTCTGCTGCAGAACACCCTTTCACGCTTGGGTATTTCGGATATTACTACGGGGCGTGTGGTCAAGACAAAGATGCCTTGAGAATTCTTGAGATTCTGAACGAACTAGCAAAAACGCGGTACGTTTCTCCAATGCACCAGGCCCACACCCTCATTGGCCTTGGCAGGATTGATGAGGCGTTTGATTTTGTTGAGAAAGCCTATGCAGAAAGGGATCCATTGTTAGCATTAACGAAAGCTATTCCCTTCTACGGTACTCATTTGTCTGACACGCAGTACAAGGAGTTGCTGAGAAAGATCGGTTTTTGACATGATAGGCCAGACCATATCCCACTACAAGATCACCGAGAAGCTCGGCGGCGGTGGCATGGGAGTTGTCTATAAGGCCGAGGACACCAAGCTCAAACGTACCGTCGCCCTCAAGTTTCTCTCTCCTCAATCCCTGGGCAGCAAGAAAGAGCAGAGCCGATTCATCCACGAAGCCCAGGCCGCCTCGGCCCTCCAGCATCACAATATCTGTACAGTAATCCGGGGCGGACCAACCTGCGGCAGTGTAACTCTAAATGTGGTACAAAAACGTGGGGCAGGTCAACAGGTGAGGTAAATGATAAGACCTCAAATCAACGGTACAAAATTCGGCTCGATCCGCATTGACGGCGAGAAATACGAGCACGACGTCGTGATCCGTCTTAGCGGTAAGATCAAAAAACGGAAGAAGAAGCTTTCAAAGGCCGTCTACGGAACGTCACACAGACTATCGCTGGATGAAGCCAAGTACGTTTTCGAGAAAGGAGCGACAGAGATCGTTATAGGCTCGGGACAAAACGGTGTTCTAGAGCTTTCAAAGGAAGCCGCGGAGTATTTCTCTAAAAAGGGTTGTCGGGTAATCGTCCTGCCATCTCCCGAGGCAGTCCGAGCCTGGAACGAGTCGAAAGGTTCTGCAATCGGATTGTTTCACGTGACGTGCTAGGTCGGCGAATGAAGGGGAGCCAGTTTTCAAATGACAGACCGCCGGAGCTAATAAAAAAGCACCTGCGGTTTGTCGTGTAAACAGAGATTACACTTTGAAAAAAAATTGGGTCAAATTCTCCTCCGCGCCGAAGGGAAGTTTGACCCAGTCTTTTTAAGCCAGCAGAGTTCGAACTTCGTCCAGCCTGCGGAGCCAATTCATTTCACTAGGAGTTGAAATAAGCCAGCAAACATGGCAGCCTGGACTCATCGAAGTAGCCTTTTCTATTGAGGCCGTTTCGTCAATTCCGTGATATACTCTAATCTACGCGAGCACAAGCAGGCCGACGAAGACGGAGTCTTTGGAAGCAACAATACTCTTTTGCAGGGGGCGCAAGCGAAAAGCCATGCTCAAGTCCTTTGCGGCAATCTTCACCACGATACGTACTCGCCGCGGCAAGCGTAACCTGCGCATTCTGCTTCGATTCCTGTTCATACTGGTCGCGATGATCGTCGTCTACTCGGTGCTCTTCCACGTGCTGATGGTGCGGGAAGGCCAGGACCACACCTGGTTCACCGGGCTCTACTGGACCTTGACGGTGATGTCGACGCTGGGGTTCGGCGACATCACGTTCCACAGCGATCTCGGGCGCGCCTTTTCCGTTTTCGTGCTGGTATCCGGTGTTCTCTTTCTGCTGGTATTGCTGCCCTTCACCTTCATCGAGTTCTTTTACGGGCCGTGGATGCAGGCACATGCGGCGGCTCGCGCGCCAACTGAAATCGCGCCCGACGTCAGCAACCATGTGTTGCTCACAAACCACGATGTGCTCACGTCGGCGCTCATCCGTCGTTTCGATCAGCATCGCATCCAGTACGCCCTCCTCGTTTCGGGCATCGATGATGCGTTGCGGCTGCATGATACCGGCCTCAGCGTGGTCGTGGGAGAGTTGGACGATTCGAGCGCATGGCATCGCGCTGGGCTGGAGCGTGCGGCGTTGGTGCTCAGTACCGCCAGCGATTTCAAGAATACGAACGTGACGTTCACCGTTCGCGCTTTGTCGGAAGAGGTGCCGGTCATCACGACCGCTGACGACGAAGCATCGGTTGACATCCTGAGGCGGGCGGGAAGTACGGACGTCCTGCGCCTCGAAGAGCTGATGGGGCAGGCTTTCGCAGACCGCACGCTCGGCGGCGACGCTCAGGCGCACATCATTGGGCGCTTTGGCGAGTTGTTGATCGCGGAAGCGAATGCGCATCGCACGCCGCTCGTTGGTAAGACGCTACTCGAGAGCGGGTTGCGGGAAAAGGCGGGCGTGAGTGTCGTCGGGGTCTGGGAGCGTGGTCGCTTTGCGCCGCCCCGGCCGGAAACAGAGATCCGCGACAACACCTTCCTCGTCCTGGTCGGGGAGAAGAAACACCTGGAGCGCTACAACGAGCTGTTCTGTGTTTACAACGTATCAGAAGCGCCGGTGACGATTCTGGGCGGCGGGCGCGTGGGCCAGGCCACCGCTCGCGCGCTCGCACAGCAAGAGGTTGACTATCGGATTGTTGAGAAGGTCCCGAATCGCGTGCGCGACGCGAAACGAGCAATCGTCGGCGATGCGGCAAAGCTAGAAGTGCTGACGAAGGCCGGCATAAACGAAGCGCCGACGGTCCTGGTGACGACGCACGACGACGACCTCAATATTTATCTGACGGGTTTCTGCCGTAGCCTACGTCCCGATGTCCAGGTGATCAGCCGCGCCACGCTGGAGCGCAGCGTTGCAACGTTGCACCGGGCGGGTGCGGACGTCGTCATGTCGTACGCGGGGACGGGTGCCAGCACGATCATGAATTTCCTGCAGCCCCACAAGATCGTGATGGTGGCCGAGGGCCTGGATCTTTTTCGCCTGCCGGTGCCCGCGGAGTTGGCCGGCAAGACGATTGCAGAATCGGGGATCCGTGAACGTACCGGTTGCACCATCGTCGGGATCGGCTCGGAGAACACGATGGAGACTGTCCCAGGACCCGGTGCGAAGCTACCCGCGGGCGCTGACATCCTGATGATCGGCACGGCTGAGAGCGAAGAGAATTTTCTCGAGCGATGGGGCTGACGAGGCAGGTTGATCTGCGGAGGGTGTAATCGTTACTGCTAGTAAACGCGAATCAACCCGCGCCGGAGGGACGTCAATGAAATATTTCGCAATGCTTGCGGCTGGCATTCGCGTGCTGATCACGGAGTTCCATTTCACCGGAAATTGAAATTAAGAGGCGAGAAGTGCAGCTACAAACTCCACTGCTGTTCGAGAAATGTCGCATCCGGGAAGCCAGTTTTTATCTACGTCAAGAACTCCTTTGCTCAGTGGTTTACACGGGGGCAAGGTATGTCCTCGCGGCGGATCCGGGCACGACGTAAACCGGCGGCCAATCCCCACCGCAGCCATAAATCAAACAAGGAACGAGACGCCACACTGAACCTTCTTCGACCGTCATGAGAAGCTGATTTCGTCCGGGGAGTGGCAGAACCACCAACCCCACGCTATATTCAGAGTACTTCCAAGTTTTTCAAGGAGGTTATCATGAGAGGTCACACCTGGACTCGAACCGCCGGTGTCGTTGCCGCGTTGGTTGCGGGCGTGCTGTGCATCGGGTGTAGCGTGGACGACCCGAATGTATCCATGGAAATCCGAATCGTCCATGGTACACCGGCGGATGATCTGACCAAGATGACCATGACCGTGTGGGGTGGTCAAAGGACGTACTATGCTCGCGATGAGGTTCTGCTGAGCGAGGGGGATGTGATCACCGCGATAGTGGTCACGCAGGACAACGGTTCGCCGGCCATTAGGCTCACCCTCAGCAAAGAAGGACAAGAAAAGCTGCTTCGGGTGACCCGGAACAATACTGGCAGCAGGCTGGGCGTCATTATCAATGGACGGCTTCAATGCGCGTCACCTATCGACGCGGCCATCGACACGGGGATCGTAATGGTGACGGGTCACATGCTGGAGCGTGGTGCGAAACGGTGCAGTCGGGCACTGACGCGCGGTGCTGCCTAAAGGCCCCGTAGTGTTCGAAAACTCAAACACGCTGTGGCGTCACCACTTGCTGAACGTGTCCCTTACAATAAGTCCATCGCCCTCATTATATAGAGATATATCGAGCTGCTGTACTGGCGCCCCGGTTTCGGGACGCCTCCGAAGCTAGCGATGCTTGTGCCTTCTAAATATTCCGTCCGCATTGGTGTTCTTACACTTAGCGGTTTCTTCTCAAAGACTCAATCCAATAAGAAATCGATGCAGATGACTCGGGCGACCGTGTGACGAATATCAAGTCGGCTACGGATTGTCCTGGCTATCTCCGAATTCTCAAGGCATTCCGAAAAGGGTTACGAGTGGGGAGAGTAGCCAGCTCATTTCACCGGAAATTAGAATCAGACCATGAGCAACGCGGCCACGAATGCCTCCGCAGTTCGAGAATTGTCCTAACTGGGGGCCAACCAGAGGCGATAGAACTCCTTTCTAGGCAACCTTCAGCCCCTGCCGCGTATACGCCATCTTCTTGTTATCGGCCCGCCGGAGAGCGTAGATTGCCCGTACAACAGGCGTGTTGAGCTCAGGAGCTTCGGTTCGAATACTGGCACATAAGGGGAGCCGGATCGGACTCGAACTCAGCGCGTTCTCATACAGCGGACTCTTTCCGTATTACACTTCTT
The DNA here is from genome assembly GCA_965372355.1 of uncultured bacterium. GTDB lineage: Bacteria > Krumholzibacteriota > Krumholzibacteriia > WVZY01 > WVZY01 > CBDVBZ01. The sequence continues at coordinate 6,944 of CBDVBZ010000163.1, forward strand.
CTTACACTAACACTGTATAGAACCCGCAAGAATACG
>CBDVBZ010000164.1:0-6893 GCA_965372355.1 uncultured bacterium
TATGTTCTCCTTTCTCTTATCCTGGAATTTTGAGGGATATCGGTGGGAACTTCAGACTAAACCCCAGCGGATAGAGAGTGTGCGAAAAGCTCCCGATGTCTTCATGACGCAACCCGCCGCCCATCGAGACAAAGGGATAGTTGCCCGTATGACGGAATCTCTTCTGCCAGCTCACCAGTGCCTCCAGATCGGTCGCATCGAGTGAGCTGACATGCCGGTACGCCCCGGCGAGCTCGACGCCGCCGACGCCACCAAGCGCGCTGTAGAAAAACCCGCCACGGAGAATCGCCGAGCCATTCGTGATGCCCTCGGTCGTTGTCATTGCCGCGTCGACCCCGACTTCGATTGCGCCGGCCTCTATCGTCGGGGCCTGCCCGCTCTCGGCGTAGGCAGTGACCGGTGCGACATATAGCAGAACGGCCAGACCGGCACCAATGAGCATCCTGTTTCTCACGATATGCATCATGTGCGGCACTCCTGACATGTGCTCACCGCCACGCCCCGATGAGTTCGTTTTCAGCCGGCTTCCCCTTCGGCGTGTAGTCCTCGAGCTCTTCGGCTCTCGATCCGTTGGCCAGCCAATTCCACCAAAACACCCCGCGAATCCAGGGTTTGTCGCCTGTCGCCTGTAGCGCGGCCCAATAGAGATCCGCCTGTTCTTCTAGATCCAGCGCCACCGACGAGCCGAAGTCGTACGGGTGCATGCCGGCGCCGGCGACGCTGCGATAGCCGATCTCCGTCAGCAGGATGTCGCGCCGGGTGAGCTTGTGGAGCAGTTGGATCCGCTCGAGCCACGGCTGCCACCCGCGCAGGATCTCAAAACGGTGCGCGTTGTTTCGCGTCGCCACCGGCGCGTAGAGGTTCACCCCGACGACATCGAGCGCATCCCAGAACGGGACCCTGCGAGCCTCGTCCCACGACGCCGCGTAGACGAGTTCCCCGGAAAACCCATCTCTGACCCCCGCAATGATTTCCCGCCACTGTTGCTCGTGTTCGAGCGTACCCGCGAGTTCGGTGCCTACAACGAACTGATCGACGCCCAGGGCATCGGCGAACACCACCCAGAAGGATATGATCTTATTGTAGTTTTCAAACCACAGGTCGGGGTTCGACGGCGCGATCTTCCCTCGCCATTCCCCATCATACAAATCGATGTGGATCTTCAGAGATACACCGAGGTTTCGTGATTGTGCTCTTACAATGATATCGCCGACCGATGTGGGCGTGGGCGTGAGCTGTGGGTCCACGCGCGGCTCGTTGTCGGCTGTGTTGCTCTGGTAAAGCGTGACCACGATCGGCAGGGCGTTGGCGCCGAGCAGCGCGATGTCATCGACGGCCGCAAGCGCCTGGGCGGATGAGTAACCGTCCGCCGTCCAGTCGGCGAGTGTGATACCACGGACTGTCATTTGTGAGGCGTCGGCAGGTTCGGTGGGAAGCTCGCTGCAGCCTGGTGCGGCGATCGACGTCCAGGATACGACCAGAACCAGTGCAACACGGCCGAACAAGCCGTTCACGTGGTCATTCCGCATCTCGCTTGATCACCACGAGCGTCAGATCATCAGCCTGGGGGGCAGCCCCGGCGTGGCGCCTGACCGCTTCGATGATTTGGTTCGTGATGGCCTCTGCGGGCTCGTCCCTGTGTTCCGCGATGACCTCGGCGAGCCGCTTTTCGCCGAACTGGGCTTCGTTGGTGTCGAACGCCTCGGTGATGCCGTCCGAGAAAACGACGAGGAGATCTCCTGCATTCAGCTCCACCGTCTCCTGCTCGTACCTGAAATCCTCCACGACACCCAGAACGGTGCCACCTGTTTCGAGCCGATCCGACGACGCGTCCCTGCGCAAGAGGAACGGGTTCTCGTGACCGGCGTTCGAATATGTGAGGCTGTGGTTGGCAAAATCGAGTATGCCGTAGAACAGCGTGGCGAATTTCTCCGGATCGGTGCTCCGGTAGAGCAGCCGGTTCGAGCGGCCAATGCTCTCATTCGGTGTGGCATCGATCAGTGTCTGGCTGCGCAATGTCGCCTGCAGGTTCGCCATCAGAAGCGAGGCTCCCAACCCCTTGCCCGACACATCCCCGAGACACACGGCGAGTGTGTTCTCCTCCACCGGAATGAAATCGAAATAGTCGCCCCCCACCTGTTGTGCCGGAATGCTCGTGCCCGCAATGTCATAGTTCGGAATAGCCGGCGCTTTGTGGGGCAGGAGTTCCATCTGGATCACCGCTGCCAGCCGGACTTCCTCCTGCATTCTCAAGAGCTTCCGCTCTTCCTCGTACAACCGGGCATTCTCGATAACCTGCGCGGACTGCATGGCGATGATCGTGAGGAGCCGCTGATCCTCTTCCGTGAACTCGTGTTCGTCCTTCTTGTTGTATGCGGTCAGCACACCGATCAGTGCGGATTTGACGATCAGCGGCACGCACAAAATCGAGGAAATCGACGGATCCCACGTAATACCCCGAAAACGCTCGTCGGTCCGTGGCGAATTCGACAACAGTGGGCGCTTGTTGAGATGCATCCAGCCGAGGAGGTTCTGGTTGAGATGAAACTGCTCGTGTTCGCTCGACGTGACCATCGCCCTCACCAGAGTCTTCATCGGCTCCCTGGACTGTTCGCTGACCAGCGTGATCACGGCCTGCTGGGCGTGGACGGCCTTGAGCGAGCGCCGGATGATCCGGTCCATGATCTTGTCGGTATTGCGCGACGCTCCGATCTCGCGCGCCAGCTCGTTGAGCATCGAAAGCTCTTCGAGTGCTCGCGTCAGACGGAGGTTCTCGAGCCGCAGGCCCTCGATCGTCTCCGTCCCCGACAATACCTTGGCTGGAGGCACACTCCCCGACTTCGAGGAGAACGCGCTCGAGATCTGATTAAAGAACCGTTTTTTTGCCATAGCTCTACACGCCGCTCTCGGCATCTGTGTGTCATATCGAGGCGAAAGCACAGTGGATGAATAACCATCGTACTTTAGAACATTGAGATAAGTCAACGACCATGCATTTGGACGCCGGTTTTGGCGCTGTCACAGTGGGAGGGTGCGTATATCACGCTATTTGACAATAGGTTACTTGCCAGATGATTTGAGGAATTCTCGCCGCAAATATTCGTGCATTTCGTAATCGGCCGCCGTGGAGTCGGCCGTCTGGAGGTACGCATACGCATCCCGTGACTCGTAGGCTAGAATCGAGTGGCACATCGTGCAGTCGCTCGAGATCTCGTTGCCGTCAACATCGGTCAGGGCCGGGTTGTGGCACCGGAAACACCCCTCGTGTCCCATGAGACTGGGATACGTTCCCCAGGTGATCTTCATCTGATGGTGGATGTTGCGGCGGTAGGTCTCTTGGAGCGTCGAGACCGCTTTGTCGATGGCCTCGGTCCGTGTTCGGGCGACCTCCGGGTAGTGGCGTTTGTAGAATCCGTGAAGCCGGTTTGCGATGGCGTTCATCGCCTGGTCCTGTCCGGCATAACCGGCCGTCAGCGCGGCGAGCGCCTCGCGTTTGATAAACGGGAGTGACCGGTCGATCAAACCCATGGCGATTCGGCTGTCGATCGCATCGACCGGGTCTTCATAGATATGTGTGGCGCGATTATGGCAGTCAACGCAATCAAGCGTTCGTGCTTCGGCCTCTGTGGCGGTGGTCGTGTCCGAGAGCTCGCGGTTGTAGAACCGATGATCGCTGCCGTCGGGTCTTCGCACTTCGACCCAGATCATTTCCTCCCGTTCGTCGCCGACCGATCCATAGCTCACCCGGTTCTTCTCTGCGATGTGCCAGTGGATACCGCCTTCTTCCCCGCCGGCGTCGATCTTGAGACTCAGCGTGTTATAGAGGGGTGTCGAGTTCTCGTCTTTTTGAAAACGGGCGATGCTCTTGAGCTTCTGGCCATAGAACTTGTCCGGCCAGTGGCATTTCTCGCACGTCTCCCTCGATGGGCGAAGATCGCGGACGGGCGTCGGGATGGGACGCTCGAGAAGATCGAATGTCACCGAGATCATCTGACGCACACCGCTTATCTTGCTGTCGATGTGGGCTTTTGTTCCCTCGCCAACATGGCAGGAGACGCACTTGACCCTCGCGTGTGACGACTGCTGATAGGTGACCCACTCGGGATTCATGACCTCGTGGCAGGCGGTGCCGCAGAACTGGGGCCCATCCATAAAAACGAGCATCCGCGTCGAGGCGAGTCCCAGAAAGGCGACGTTGACCATCGTCAGAACAGCGATACCCATAAACACGCGCGAACCAAAGAACCCTCTCTCGGTCTGCGAGGCGAGAAACCGCTCGTTGAGGAGCTCGCGTGTTCTCTTGCCCGTGTCCCTCCGGGTCTTGCGCCAGCCGATTGGAATAAGAATCAGGCCGATAACAAAGATGGCCGGTAGCGTCATGTATGTGATCAGACCCACATAGGCGTTGGCTACCAGGCCAGTAAGCCGGGCGAGCTCCAGCATGAGAAACACGACAAACGATGACGTCGTGAGCGCAACGCCCAACTGGCCAATCCAGTTGATCGACAGCGCGTGCACAAAGCGGAGGTATTTGTTCAACTCGCCTTCCCTCTACTGTTCTTCGATATACAACTTCTGGTAGATCTCTTGCATCTTGCCGCTTCGTATATCTTCCTTGAGCGACCCGGTCTCCGTCATGAGCCACGAGTGCATCTCATCTTGTTTTATGAGATTGTCGATCCACGCATCGACATCCGGATCGTGAAACTTGCGCGCTTCGGGAAGCAACTTGAAATAGAAGTGCTGCGCGACCTCGTAGATACCGTGCCACCATGTATAGTCGGGCCCCATCATTGAGGCGCCGTGGCGGGCGCGCCGGCCCTCGTGGTGCCAGAGCTCCCAGTACGTCCACTCGATCTTGTTGCTGAAGTTGGCGGGGTTCTCGAGAAGCTTTTTCTCACGGACGAGCTTGATGAGATCGGTCGACGGTTTTGCGAACTTCTCGTTGTAGAGTCGGACGACGGCGTCGAACTGGTAAAAATGCCCGTCGGCGAACGTCATTCCATGACAGTTGACGCATACCTTCTTCATGTTCTCGCGTCTCGCCTGCCAGTTCTCCTTGTGTTTGGAGACCGGTGGGCGGAGCGTCCAGGCGATTCTCTGCCCCACATCGTGTGTCGCCTTGCTCGTCGGCGTGGCGGACATGTGGCAGGTCGCGCACGTCGGCGCCTCGAAATAGTCGATGCCGACCACCCACGCATCGTCCTCGAGATTCATCTTTTCTTTGTTCGTGTAGTACGCGTTGCCGTGTTTGGATTCCTCGTAGACTTCCTTTTGCGGATGATCGGGGCCGAGATGGCATTTCGAGCAGGCCTCGGGCTGGCGCGCCTGGGCCTTCGAGAAGGAATGCCGTGTGTGGCATGCGTTGCACGAGCCTTTGGAACCATCGGGGTTGAGCCGCCCGATCCCGGAGTTGGGCCAACTTTTTTGGGAAAGCATGTTCGGAGAATCCGGATCAATTCTCACCTTGCTACCGTGGCAGCTCTCGCATCCGGCTATAGCCACGGGTTCCCCGGCCGCCACGTGGGCGAGATAGGCATCCTTTGACTCTAGTATAAGCCCCGCGGTGGCGTGATAGGAGTTATCGACTTCTTCGGTCTCCCTCTCGTGACACTGTCCGCAGTCTTTGGGGGTCACTAGCGTCGCGATGATTGCGTCGTGATGCTCGAACGCGTCTGCGTCGGATTTGTCCGCGCCATGGCAATCGATGCATGTCACGTTGTGTGTGGCGTGCTGGCTCATGAACCACTGGTTGTAGAGCCCCGGCGATTTTTCTTTATGGCAGGTCATACACTTGCCGGCGGCCGGGTCTTTCTTCTGCGCTGTGGCTTGTTGCGCGGTTGTTGATATAAGAAAGACGGCCATGGCCAAACCGACGCACCCGCCCAGGCAAATCGAACGTATTCTTGTCATAATAGGCTCTCCCCCGAGATAACCGGTTAACGCGACGTTCATATGTCATTGCGATCTCTTGATGCTTTTGATGCGGGCAGTGTATCAAGTGCTCACACAACGATCGAGTTGAGCTTTGTCAAGTATGGGGCTTTTGGGCGTCGGGACGATGTTGTCTTCCGGCTGTGGTCTTTGCGGGGGTCTAAAGGTCAGAGGCCGCCGGGCCGCCGCCGTAGTCTAAAGGCCAGAAGGGCTGCGGTCTCGGCAACGGCAGTGTCGTCCCTGCGCCTCGTGTAGCCGGTCAGAGGCCGGTGCAGATTCGCCTGCGAACACGATCATCCCGCGTCTTGTGGTTGTCGCGGGTCAGAGACCGCTGCGGTCTCGGCGACGGCAGTGTCGTCCCTGCGCTTCGTGTAGTCGGTCAGAGGCCGGTGCAGATTCAGCGGCGGGCGGACTCGTCGCTGCGCCTCGTGTAGCCGGACATGGGCCACCGCGGTCTCGGCAACGGGCGGACTCGTCCCTGCACACGAGGTTTGCGGCGGGTCGTTCTCCGGCTCTCCCGCAAGAACACGTTTGGTGCATGGCGCGTTGCGTGCGGCGGGTCGTCTCGCGCCGCCGACGCTCCTTCGCTGGTGTTGTACGCCACCCGTGAGAGATCCTCACTTGCTCCCGCGCACACACGCCCTCACTTTGTTTGCGATTGTTGAAAATGGGCTTGACGGGTTTTTAGACGCATTTTGGATTTGTAGATGCGTATTGTGACAGGTACGCTTGTTCTATGATTGCTCGTTTCTGTGGCATCTTTACAGATAACGAATCATTTTCCGGCGCGCTTCGCTTTGTTCGTCTCTCTGGCGACATCTACAACGCTCCAAAACACCCCATGCTATAATCCGAGGTAACGGTGATCCTCCCTCACTGTTTGTAAATAATGTGGAATCCGTTCTGTCACGTTTACAAAGAAGGAGGTTCGCCATGAAAAAGCCCGCACTGAAGAGCCT
>CBDVBZ010000165.1:0-6781 GCA_965372355.1 uncultured bacterium
AGAGGAGGAAAAGAGGACAGTGAGAATTGCGATGTTGGCTTGGGAGTCTTTGCACTCGATCGCCGTGGGAGGCGCAGCGGTGGTGGTCACCGAGTTGTCCGCCGCCATGGAGCGGCGCGGTCACGACGTGCACGTGTTTACACGCATGGTTCCAGGACAGCGTTACCACGAGCGGATCGACGGGGTTCACTACCACCGTTGCCCGTACCCGGCACACGACGATTTTGTCGACGACGTCAACAACATGTGCCGTGTGATCGTCGATCGGTTCTTTACCGTCGAGGACATGATGGGCACCTTCGACATCGTTCACGCCCACGACTGGCTTGCGGTAAACGCGATGATATGGATCAAGCAGGGGCGCGGACCCAAGTGTGTGCTCACGATCCACTCGACGGAGTACGCGAGATGCGGCAACGCTTTCCCCGGCGGGCAACCCGCGCGAGTGCGCGATCAGGAGCGCGCCGGCACGTACTGGGCCGACAAGGTGATATGCGTGTCGAACGCGACACGGAACGAGATTATGTGGATGTATGAGGTGCCCGACTGGAAGGCGTACGCCGTTTACAACGGCGTCAGTTCGGAGCGCTTCAACAAGGATGTGGATGAGGGGAGCGTCAAGCAGGCCTATGGCATCGGTCCCCTGGATCCGACGGTGCTTTTCTGCGGACGCCTGGAATGGCAGAAGGGGCCGGATCTCCTTGTCGAGGCGATTCCGGCGGTGCTGCGCGGTCACCCGAATGCCAAGTTCGTTTTTGTCGGCGATGGCAGCATGCGGCCGGAACTGGAGCGCCGTGTGTGGCAGGTTGGCGCCGGGCCCGCGGTCAGGTTTCTGGGTTTCCGTGATGGCGACAGCCTGGTCGAGTTGTACAAGATGTGCGACGCCGTCTGTGTCCCGAGCCGTAACGAGCCGTTCGGGATCGTCATCCTCGAAGCCTGGAGCGCGGGCAAGCCCGTTGTTGCGACTGACGTGGGTGGGCCCAACGAATTCGTGCAGGCGGATTTCGATGGATTGAAAATCGCACCGCACCCCGACTCGATTGCCTGGGGTCTGGGGGCGCTCATGTCGGACTTCGAGAGAGCGCGGTGGATGGGGCAGAACGGGAGACGAACGGTCATCGAGCGCTTTTCGTGGGATGTGATCGCGTCGCACACACTCGGTGTGTATGGTTTTGCGCCGAAACCTCTCTCCGAGGAGATCGGCGATATCGAGAGTAGGAAGGAAAAGAAGACCCCGCAACTGTCTCCGCCTCGGCGCCTCCGTCGCCGGACTTCCATGGGAACGGCAACCGTTGACGACGCACGAGCGTTCGAGGAGGGGGCGACACAGGGATGAGCCTTGGTAGTTTCTGCCTGGTACTCCACGGGCACTTACCCTATGTACTTCGTCACGGCACCTGGCCGCACGGTGAAGATTGGCTCTACGAAGCAGCGGCGGAAACCTATCTGCCGATTCTCGCGACGCTGCACGAATGTGACTACCTCGAAGCGACACCACGGATCACGATCGGTCTGACGCCCATTCTTCTCGAACAGCTCGCCCACGAGGATTTCAAAAACGGTTTCGAGGTCTACCTCAGAGACCGTCTGGACCGTGCCGCGTCCGATCGCAAGGAGTTCGAAGCACGCGGCGAGGCGCACTTTGCGCACCTCGCCGGTATGTGGGAACGCTTCTACGAACAGTGTGCCGACCAGTTTGCGGAGATCGGCAGGAACATTCCCCGGGCGTATGCCGAGTGTGCGCGGCGTGGTTGGGTGGAGATCCTTACCTCGAGTGCAACCCACGCATACCTTCCCCTTCTCTACGAGGACTCATCGGTGGCCGCCCAGCTCCGCGCGGGTGTCGCGACGTCCGAGAAGATTCTTGGCTTCAAACCGACGGGTGTGTGGCTGCCCGAGTGCGCCTATCGCCCGCCCGGTCCGTGGTACGCGCCGATTTCGTGGGGACACCCCAGAGACCGCTCGGGCACCGAGCGGTTTGTCGTCGATGAGGGCTTGACCCATTTCTTTGTGGAGAACCAGCTCGTCGAGCACAGCCGGAGCGAATGGGTCCACAACAAGGGATGGCACAAGGTGGACTGGGAGGAGGCGGCGAAGTATCCCAATCGAGGCTGGCGATCGGTGCAGGAGCCGGTGCGGGTGGCAAGTGATGGCTCCAAACCCAGCGGCGCCACCGCGTTCGCCCGCGACCCGTTGATCTGCGAGAAGGTCTGGTCCGGTGACGTGGGTTATCCGGCCGACGGCGTCTATCTCGAGTTTCACAAAAAGCACGGCGAGCGCCGAGGCCTTAGGTACTGGAAGATCACGGGTCACAAACTGGGTCTGGGCGCCAAGGAGCCGTACCACCCGCAGGATATCGATGGCAAGATCCACGAGCACGCGACCCATTTCTGTGACCAGGTCAGGCAGCGGCTGCGCGAGTACCGCGACCGGACCGGGCGCTACGGCACCGTCGTGGCGTGTTTTGATGCCGAACTCTTTGGGCACTGGTGGTTCGAAGGGCCCCGGTTCGTACGTGACGTGATCCTGACCCTGAATGCCGACCCCGATATCGATCTCTCCACGACGGCCTCCCACCTGGAGAACCACCCCCCGGACAAGGCCGTCTGGCTTCCCGAGGGCTCGTGGGGTGACGGGGGAGACCACCGCGTGTGGGTCAACGACCGGGTCAGCTGGATGTGGGATGTGGAGTACCGTTGCGAGGCCCTGTTTGGCAAGCTGACCTTCCAGACGCCCTGGCGGGAGAGGCCGGAACTGGCGGAAATCCTCAAGAAAGCGGCTCGTGAATTGCTACTGCTCCAGGCCAGTGACTGGCCTTTTGTCGTTGCCCGCGATCAGGCCGTCGATTATGGTATCAAACGCTTCATACAGCATGCGGGCCGCTTCGAGTGCGTGGCGGACATCGCCGAGAAACTAAGCGGTAACTCCAATTATCTCAACCAACTAACAGACGTTGAAACGTTCGAAATCAAGGACGCGGAAGTTCACGATGTCGTCTTTCCGACCATCGATCTCGAATGGTGGAGCGTGTAACGTGGGCCTGGGTTCCCCTCCCAAGGATGGCGCAGGAATGCACACGGAGTCGAATCTTCAAGAGGAAAACGCTGCCGAAATGCGCGGGCGACTCAATGAGCTGGCGCGCAACCTGTTCTGGACCTGGCACGTGGAAGTCCGGGATATTTTCCGCGATTTAAATCCAACCCTTTGGAGAGAAAAGAGTTACAATCCTCTTTCCTTTCTCGACAACCTTTCCGACGAATATCTGGCCAAAAGGGTCAAAACCATGGCACTCCGGTCACGGATCACGCGCGCCCACTACGTGCTCCGCGACTATCTGGATGATACGGATACTTGGGGTCACCGGCATGTACGGTCGCTCCGCGTCAGACCGGTGGCCTATTTTTCCATGGAGTTCGGGTTGCACGAGTCGCTCCGGATCTACTCCGGTGGGCTCGGGGTGCTGGCCGGCGACCACCTCAAGGGCGCCTCCGATCTCGATGTGCCGCTGATCGGCGTGGGGATGCTCTATGCCAAGGGCTATTTCAACCAGACCCTCGATATCAACGGATGGCAGCAGGAACACTACTTCGACGCCGATGTCACGCGGTTACCCGTCGAGCTTGCCCACGGCACGGATGGGAAACCGCTTCGAATCATCCTGAGGACCAACCACGACGACGAGATACACGTCCAGGCGTGGACGGCGCGTGTGGGGCGGTGTCACCTGATCCTGCTCGACACGAATGTCGACGAGAATACCGAGGAAAACAGGGAACTGACGGCGCAGCTCTATGGCGGTGACAACCGGGTCCGCATAAGGCAGGAATTCGTGCTCGGTGTGGGCGGCATGCGCGCACTCCACGGCATGGGTATCCAACCCGGCGTCGTCCATTTGAACGAGGGCCACAACGCCTTCGCGCTCCTCGAGCTGGCCAGACACGTGATGAACCGTGACGGACGGTCTTTTGATGACATACGAGAGATCGTGGCCGGGATGAGCGCGTTTACGACACACACACCCGTGCCGGCGGGTCACGACCGGTTCGACGCCGGGCTTGTCGAGGACACACTCGGCAGCCTCCGCGAGGAAATCGGTTTGTCGCAGGAGGAGTTTTTGGCACTCGGCCGAACGAATCCCGACGACAGCAACGAGACTTTTTGTATGACCGTTCTGGGCCTAAAGATGTCACGCCGTAGAAACGCGGTTTCGAGCCTGCACCGGCGGGTGAGCAAGGGGATGTGGCGCTCGATTTGGCCAGACAGAGCGCTGGAAGACGTGCCGATCGCCCACATTACCAACGGCATTCATGTGGGCACATGGCTGGCGCCGGAGATGGATCGCTTATACCGGCGCTGGCTGGGTGAGGAGTGGCGCGGCCGTATGTTCGATCCCGATGTGTGGGAGCCTATCGAAGAGATGTACGACGAAGAGCTGTGGGAACAGAGCGAGATCCTGCGCAGCCGTCTTGTCGATTTCGCCCGGGATCGGGTTCGCCAGCAGACCGCTGCCCGGGGTGAGGAGGATCCCACCGACGACCCCGACAAGCCATTTCTCAACTCGTCCGTCCTGACCATCGGTGTGGCCAGACGGTTTGCCCCGTACAAACGCAGCGATCTCCTGCTGCGGGACGAAGAGCGGCTCGATCGTCTGATCAACAAACCGGGGAGACCGGTCCAGATCATCTTTGCCGGTAAGGCGCATCCGGCGGACGACGAAGGGAAAAAGCTCATCCAGAAGATATTCAACGCGGCCCGCGATCCGCGTTTTGTTGGCAAGATTGTGTTTCTCGAAAACTACGACTTCAATATCACCAGACAGCTCGTCCATGGCGTGGATGTATGGCTCAATACACCGCGACGTCCGCTCGAGGCCTGCGGTACCAGCGGGATGAAGGCCGTTTTGAACGGCGCCCTGAACCTGTCGGTGATCGACGGTTGGTGGGCGGAAGCCTACGACGGCACGAACGGTTTTGCGATTGGCCGGGGTGGCGAGCACGCGGACTGGGCACAGCAGGATCATCATGATCTCGGATCACTCTTTCATGTGCTCGAGAACGAGGTCATCCCCATGTTCTACAACCGCGACGAAGATGGCGTCCCTCGGAATTGGGTGCGCTTCCAGAAGAATGCCATTCGAACACTGGCCTGGCGCTTTAGCAGTCATCGAATGGTGAGCGAATACGTATTGAACTGCTATGTCCCCGCCGCGGGCGGGACCACATCGTCATTTGCCGCGACCGAACGTCTGCTGCACGACGGCAGCTGGTAAAGGCCACGAACGTGAACCCGACCCACCCGACAGGCCCGACGCAGATCTGCCACGCGCTGGGTCTGCACATGCATCAGCCCCCCGACAACCTTCGTATTCTGATCGAATCGAACGAATTCGAGGCGGAACAGATCATCCGCTGTTACGACCGTGTCCCCCGCTTCGCCCGGGAATACAAAGATGTCGCGCGGCTCCACGTCGGGTTCTCAGGCATTCTCCTCGAACAGTTTCGCTCGCCGGACATCATAGACCGTTACCGGCGTTTTGTAGATATCCCCGCGATGCTCAACAACTACCGCGAGGCCGACAACATCGAACCCATCGGGATGGGTTACTTTCACCCGATCTTTCCGCTCATACCGCGTGAGGACTGGGACGAACATCTCATCGCGGGCCGGGAGCTTACCGCGGAGGTCTTTGGCCGGGAGCCGCGCGGGTTCTGGCCGCCGGAGATGGCCTTCGATATGGCGATGGTACCGGCGCTGGTCGAGGCGGGTTACGACTATGTGGTCGTGGACGGTGTCCATGTCAAGGCGACGCCGGAAGGGGAACCCCTGAACCCTTACCGGCCGTATATCGCCCGCAGGGACGGAGCCGCGATCACGGTGATCCCGCGTGACCGCGATGTCTCAAACGCGCAGGAAAGCGGGATGGACGCGGGATGGTTTAGCAACGAAGTCTCTCAGAGAGTCCGGCTACCTTCGGATGCTGTGGCGCCGGGACTCATGACGACGTGGTCGGACGGAGAGAATGGTGGATGGTTTCGCAATATGGACGAGGGCGCCAGTTTCTTCGGTTACTTCTTCGCGCCCTTTATGGCGCAGGTGCGTTCCGGTTCGACACCGATCCGGCCGGTGTTGATGTCGCGCTTTATCGAGCGTCATAAGCCTGAGATCGAAGCACACGTTCAAACGGGCGCCTGGAATGTGGCCGACACATCGGGGTACGATTTCGCGCAGTGGGCCGGATCGGAAAACCAGCGCGAGGCCATCGCCAAAATCTTCGAGGTAAGCGGCCGCTACTGGAAGCTCACGAAGGTTGATGTACCGGAGGACGCGCGAGGCGATCTGGCACGCGCGCGCCAACTCATCCTCGAGAGTGAGACGAGCTGTTATCTCTTCTGGGGCGACGATTGGGTCCCGAAGCTTTACCACCGTACCCGGCGCGTCGAAGAATTGTTGAGCACGGTGGAAAGGGCGGCCGGTCTGTCGGAACCCGCGTGAGTAGAGTTGATGAGAAGACGAGCGAGCGGGATACTACTTCATCTTTCCTCACTGCCAGGCGGATATGGCATTGGGGACATGGGGCCCGGGGCGTTCGAGTGGATAGACTTTCTTGCCAGTGCAAAACAGACGTTCTGGCAGGTGTTGCCCCTCAACCCAACGACCCGGCGTGGCCACAACTCACCCTATCAGTGCACATCGGCCTTTGCGGGCAACCCACTCTTTATCAGCCCTACCGTTCTTTGTGACGAAGCGCTGCTGTCACAGGACGATCTCGATGGGTGTGCGG
>CBDVBZ010000166.1:0-6771 GCA_965372355.1 uncultured bacterium
CCCTGGTTGGTCGTCATATCGAACTCGAAGGGCTGCCCGTTCTTGTCGAGCACACCGTCATTATCCGAATCCCGCCACCCATGCTCGGCAAACACGGCACGCGCCCGATCCGGATCGAACGGGATCGTCTCGATATCGGGTTTGTGGGCCCAGATCATCGGGTGCATGGGGCTGTCGGACACATCGGCCATTCCGCGCCAGAGGGTCTCGATGATCTCGCGCGCATCGATGGCCATGGCCAGAGCCCGCCGGATCTCGCGATCGGCGAACAAGTCGTCTTCGAGATTCCAGACGACAAACGCCATTTCCCGCGACAGATAGTGATAGATCCGGACTTTCGGGTACTGGGATTCCAGCTCGGCGAGCGCATCGATCGGGATCGACTCGAGACAATCGACCTCACCGGCCTTGAGCTGGTTCACGAGGTTCGTCATATCGGGCACGATGCGCACACCGACACGCCCGAGATACGGCTGCCCTTTCTCATAGTAATCGGGATTGCGCTCGAGCTCGATATACTGCCCCGGGATCCAGAGGCCAAACCGGTACGGCCCGTTGCCAACGGGATGTCTGCCAAAGTCGGACCCGCGGATCGAATCGGGCGGAACACCGCCCAATACATGCCGGGGCAAGATAACACCGTCGTTGGCATCATGAAGCTGATAGGGATACCGCGTGGCAAAGTGAAACGACACGGTTTGATCATCGATGACTTCGACATCGGTGATCCTGTCCTTGATACTACGCGAAGCCCATGCGACCCGGGGATCGCGCTGCAGCTCCCAGGTAAACCGCACATCCGAGGCGGTGACACGTTCGCCATCGTGCCAGAACACGTCGTCCCTCAAATCAAATGTGATCGCGAGGCTATCCGGGCTAAACGACCACCCGGATGCCAGACGCGGTTTGAAGTGTAGAAAATCGCCCTCTTCAGTGAGGAGTTTCAAAAACAAGAGCTCGACGATGTCCTGGGTCTGGGCCGATGTGACAACGAGCGGGTTCAGGGTCTTCGGCTCACTGAGAATACCGATCACGACGCTGTGCTCCCGCGAGGCGGTGTGACGATCGGACCGGCCGCACGAAAGCACGCACAAAGACAACGCGACGAGCGCCACGAGCAAAAAGACACCCCGCACCAAAACGAACTTATGACGATCTCTGAGCATTACGGTCTCTCTGCAGAAGAAGTATCTTGAGATAGAGGATTGATTTGTACATGGCGGTCGTCGCGGCGAGCAGAAAACCCCGCATACCGGCCATCCAACACCCGCCAAAATAGTACCGCAGGAAGACACCGGTGGGGGGAACGATCACATCGAAGACACGGATCTTGCGGCGCGACACGCGTTCCGCCGCTTCGAGAGTCGTATATACATTCAAGCGGCGGAAGCTTTCGGAGAGAGTCTGGTGGGTGTAATGGTTGAGGGGGCTCCGAAGAGTTCCTGGTTCGCCATCGATGTGAACCCCCTCGTGCACGGGCCTCCGTGCGATGTGACCTCTCTCTTTTCGAAACAACCGGATCTGAAAATCGTCCGCCCAGGGACCGTGGTCGATCCACTTGCCGAGAAACTGGTTCTTGCGCTCGATCCGAAAACCGGACTCGCCAGGTCCATCGGCGAGCGCGACCTCGATCTCGGCGGCCAGCGCCTCGGTGACCTCTTCATCGGCGTCGACGAGAAGAACCCACTCGCCTTCGGCCTGGTCAATGGCAAACTGTTTCTGGTCGGCAAATCCCGGCCATTCCCGATGAATGACGCGGGCACCCAACCCGGTTGCAATCGCTACCGTCCGGTCCTCGCTGAGCGCATCCACAACCACGAGCTCATCGGCAAACTGCAGGCTCTTGAGACACCGCTCGATGTTGCGCTCTTCATTCCTCGTTATGACGACCGCCGATAGCAGGATTTCCCCCATCTAGACCAGAATTCGCAACGCCGTCAAGAATTATTTCAAAACGTCACAACCGTAGATGGCGCGGACGCTTCGCGCCGCGCCATCGGTGCTGTGGATTGCCGCAGCACCGATCACACGTTGAACCGTATGAAGAGCAGATCACCATCTTCGACGACATAATCACGACCGCGCACATCCATCTTGCCCGCAGCCTTTACCTTCTCCTCGCTCCCCTCTTCGAGCATGTCGGACATCTTGATCACCTCGGCCCGAATGAACCCGCGCGCGAGATCCGTGTGGATCTTGCCGGCGGCATCCACGGCGAAGGAGCCCCGCCGCAGAAACCACTGCCGCACCTCGTTCGAGGCGACGGTAAAAAACGAGATCAATCCGAGCGCCTCGATGCACTTCTCGGTGAGCGCATGGAGCGCGGTATCCTCGACACCCAACTCACGCCTGAACTCCTCGCGCTCCTCATGCGACTCGAGTGCGGCGATCTCGGCGGCCAGACGCACGGCGATCTGTACGAACTTGATATCGAGGTCACGGTAACGCTCTTCGAATTCAGCGGCTCGCTCGTGGCTGGCGGCATCGTCGTCAGAGACATTCAGAACCACCACCATGGCGCGTCTGGAGAGCAACGGGTATGTCGCGATGGCCTTTTCATCTTCAGCAGAGATATCGACGACACGAAGCGGCCGCTCCTCCTCGAGAGGCGCCTTGAGCCGCTCCAGCAGATCTCTCTCCCGGGCCAGGCGGTCGCTTTTCACCTTCATGAAGTCCCTCTCGATCCGATTGAGCCTTTTCTCGATAAAGAGCAGATCGTGCAGGACGAATTCCGCATTCACAAAATCGATATCGCGAACCGGCTCGACGGAGCCCGACACATGGTAGACGGCGTCGTCCTCGAACGCCCGCACGACATGACAGAAGGCCTCGACTTCGGCGAATTCCTTGAAAATGCCCCCCTCGGAGACGGCTTTCTCCTCGATCTGCGGCAAGAGCAGGGCGTCGACCCGAGCCCTCGTCTGTTTGGCCGGTTTGTACAGATCGACCAAAGCATCGAAACGAGCGCCCTGTACTTCGGCCACGCCGCGCACAACGGCGCGCGGATCGTGATGGGCGTCAAGCGCTCCCCTGCCAACGAGGAGCTCGAATAGTGTTTTCTTGCCGGTCTGCGGAAGACCGATGATTCCGATATTCATGGTTGTCCACCTGGTTTTACGTGGTGACGGTACAATGCGCCGCCAATTTGTGAAGCGCCGTGCGGTCACGAGAAGATGGCACGACACACGGCACAAAAACGCGAGGCCGCCGATTCACGTAGTCAAACGCGAGACGCGGCGGCCCCCAAGAGAAAAAACCGGCTTCGTTACTCGGACTTCGATTCGATATAGATATCGTCACCCTCGACGACAACCTTGTACACCTCGACGGGTGCAGCGGCGGGGAGCGCCAACGCTTTCCCGGTCTTTAGATCGAACACGGCGGCATGATCCGGACACTGCACACGGCATCCCTCGAGAAGCTCACCCTCGGACAGATACGCCATCGCGTGTGAGCACGTGTCCGCAATCGCGTAGTACTGGCCATCCACCCTCGCGAGCAGGATGGGTTCGCCCTCGATATCGAAGGACTTCATCGTGTTGTCGGCGATCTCGCTCGTCGTGCAAACCTTATGTTTCATCGCTCTCTTAGCTTTCCTTGAGCGCCGCGAGTAACTCGAGGACTGCCTTCTTGCCATCGCCAAAGAGCATCAGGTTGTTATCCGCCGCAAACAGCGGGTTGGGTATACCGGCAAAGCCCGGACTCAGGCTCCGCTTGATGATGATTGATGTACGCGCCTTGTCGACCTCGATGATCGGCATACCGGCGATCGGGCTGCCGGGATCCGTCTTGGCGACCGGGTTGACGACGTCGTTTGCCCCGATCACGATGGCCACGTCGACCTGATCCATCGTCGGGTTGATCTCGTCCATTTCCTTTAGTTTGTCGTAATCCACGTTGGCCTCGGCGAGCAACACGTTCATGTGACCCGGCATTCTCCCCGCCACCGGGTGCACCGCAAACTCGACCGTCACTCCCCGGCTCTCCAGAAGATTGGCGAGGTCCCTGACGACGTGCTGCGCCTGGGCGACGGCCATCCCGTAACCCGGCACGATGACCACGCGCTGGGCGCCGTCGAACAACATCGCCGCTTCCTCGGGTGATGTGGCCTTGACCTTGCCCGCATAGATTTCGTCCGCACTCGCCGAGCCCTCGGACGGCACTAGTTTGCCGAACAGCACGCTTGTCAGCGAGCGGTTCATCGCCTTGCACATAATGTTGGTCAGGATCAGACCCGACGCGCCGACCAGCGAACCCGCAATGATCAACACGTTGTTGTTGAGCACAAAGCCCGTGGCCGCCGCGGCCAAACCCGAATAGGAGTTCAACAGCGCGATCACAACGGGCATATCCGCCCCGCCGATCGGGATCGTCACCGTCACACCGAGAACCGAGGAGACTCCGACGAGCGCCCAGTAGAGCATGGTCTGTGAGGGATCTCGGACGATCATCACGGCGAGCGCGATAGCCACGATCCCAAGGATCACGTTAAGTGCCTTCTGCCCGGCAAAATGGATCGCGTTGCCGGAGATCACCCCCTGCAGTTTGCCAAAGGCGATGATGCTTCCCCAGAACGTCACCGCACCGATCAGACCGGACGCGGCCGTTGCCACGGTGAGCTGAGTCATCGGCGCCGTGGTCTCAATGATTCCGGATTCGATCAAGGCGGCCCCCGCTACGAACACGGACGCACCGCCTCCAAACCCGTTGAAGAGCGCAACGAGCTGTGGCATCGCGGTCATCTGAATCCTGACGGCCAGGACGAGGCCGATCAGCCCACCGACGACGACGCCGGCGATGATCATCTCATATCCAACGATCCTTCGGTCGATCAGTGTGACGACGACGGCGAGCAACATAGCCCACGCCCCGAGCAGATTCCCCCGCACTGCGGTACGCGGGTGCGCGAGACCCTTCAGGCCCATGATGAACATGACCGATGCCACTAGATAAGTCAGGTTTATGGCGACTTCACGCATTTCCAGTTCCTTTACATTTTATTCTTTTATGACAAATCACGGTCTATTTTCGCCTGAACATCTGCAACATGCGGTTCGTTACAAGGAACCCGCCGACAACGTTGATCGTGGCAAACACAACCGCCGTAACCCCCAGGATCGTTGTCAGCGTTGTATGCTGAGACCCCGAGGAGAGAATCGCACCGATGATCGTGATGCCCGAGATCGCGTTCGAACCGGACATGAGCGGCGTGTGGAGCGTCGGTGGCACCTTTGTGATGACCTCAAACCCGACGAAGATCGCCAGAACAAAAATTGTGAGCGTAATGACAAACGCTTCCACTGCGTTTACCCCCTTTTTGCGGTTTTTGACTAGGACATGCCCAGCATTTCACGAACACGAGGCGATACGACGTCGCCGTCCTTCGTCACCATCGTGTCGCGAATGATCTCGTCTTCCATATCCATATTGATCGCGCCTTCCTTGAACATATTCAGAAAGAAGGTCGATATGTTTTTCGCATACATCTGGCTGGCGTGATACGGAATGGTCGCCGGTATGTTGAGCGGACCCATGATGGTCACGCCGTTCACATCGACGTTCTCACCCGGCTTTGTCAACTCGCAGTTGCCGCCGCGTTCCGCGGCGAGATCCACGATGATCGAGCCCGGCGCCATAACACCGACCATTTCCTCGGTCACAAGGATTGGGGCTTTCTTTCCCGGTACAGCGGCGGTCGTGATCACGACATCGCTCTCGGCCAAAACCGTCTTCATCATTTCCCGCTGCTTTTTGTAGAACTCCTCGCCCATCTCCTTGGCGTATCCACCTTTGTCTTCAGCATCACCGGCATCGATCTCGAACTCGACAAACTTCGCGCCGAGACTTCTCACCTGCTCCGCGACGGCGTCCCGAACATCGTACGCCGATACAACGGCGCCGAGCCGTTTGGCCGTGGCGATCGCCTGCAAACCGGCGACCCCCGCACCGACGATGAAGACACGCGCCGGGGCAATCGTGCCGGCGGCGGTCATGAACATCGGAAAGAACTTGGGGAGCGCGTTCGCTGCCATGAGAACCGCCTTGTAACCGGCAGCCGTGGCCATCGAGGACAAAACATCCATGCTCTGCGCGCGCGTGATGCGGGGCAGAAGCTCGAGCGAAAACAGCGTCGCGCCCGCATCTGCAACGTCCTTGGATAGCGCGGGCTCGCCGAGCGACTCCGTAAAGCCGATAACGATTGCGCCCTTTTTTAACTTGGCCAGATCGGCCTTGCCCGCCTCCGGATTGGCGCCGTACGTGCGAACCTGAAACAGAACGTCCGATTTTGACAGAACTTCATCACGGCTGGAGGCAATCTTGACGCCTTTCTCGACAAACTGTTCGTCGGTGATACCCGCCTCCAATCCCGCACCGGACTCAACCAACATCTCGACGCCTGCCCGCAGGACAGGTCCGGCGATGTCGGGCACCATCGCTACTCGGCGCTCACCGGCGAACGTTTCCTTGGGGACGCCCACGACAATCGCGCTGCCTTGATCCGTCATTAAAACCTCAGCCTCCTCTCAACCGTTCTTTACAGATAGAACCGTATTCAATAACAGGCCGTGCACTCCGAAGCGAACTGGCAAGCCAGTATTGGCACAACCCAAAGTGTTCACTTAAGTTAAGTTTGTGGTTGGAATAAGCTAATCTAGCACGTTTTGGAAATGTTCGGAAGGGAAAATCGGAGAAAATTGGGGGAGGGTCGTCCGTCGGGACCGGAACCCGCCACGGGACGGGCCTAAAACGCTGCCGACGGCCTCCGTTCCG